>CAZLGN010000122.1:0-6287 GCA_964558865.1 uncultured Methylomagnum sp. | reverse complement strand
AACTAGGTTCAGTATATTCAGACGCACTAACAAGAGGATTTTTTATGAAATGTTACACCCATTTTGTGCCACTCACGGCGGCATTTTTTTCTACTCTGCTTTTTACCAATATAACCTCAGCAATGGATTACGATAAAACGATTGAAGATGCGTTGAAATTTGGCGATGGTGGCGCGATTAAAGCTGACATCAATTACCGCTGGGAAAATGTAGACCAAGATTTAGGCGCGAAAACCGCGAACGCGAATACTATTCGCACGCGACTCGGCGTGCTTTCACCAAAGTTTCTCGGTTTTCAAGGTTTTGCCGAATATGAAGGCACTCACGCATTGCAAGCGGATTACAACGATGGGCGTAATAATAAACCTGCTTTTTCCAACATCGGCGATCCTGCACAAAACGAGTTAAACCAATTGTGGTTGAGTTACAGCATTTTAGACACCGTGATTAAAGGTGGTCGTCAAAAAATTGAGTTTGATGATCACCGTTTTATTAGTGGCGTGCCGTGGCGGCAATTAGAAAACACGCTCGATGCTGTTTTAATTACAAACAAATCCCTAAAAAATCTAACCATTAACGCTGGCTACATTGGTAATGTTCAGACACTTTTATCGACAACTGAAAATATCAGCGCACCGATTTTGAACGTGAATTACAAATTGGGCGATTACGGTAACGTAATTGGTTACGGCTATTGGTTCGATTATTCTGATCCAAGCGTAGTAATTCGTAATAAATCGAATCAAACATTTGGCTTACGTTTAAACGGTGAAACGCCAAAACTTTATGACCATTACAGCTTGCTTTATACCGCAGAATGGAGCATCCAACAGGACTACGGACATCGTGCGATTGCTTATGAGGCAAATCGTTATAATGTCATGGGTGGTTTTACAGCCTATTTCTTAAAGTTCCAAGGCGCAATGGAACAATTAAATGGTAACGGCGTTAGCGCATTTTTCACACCTATTGGCGCGAATCATCTTTTCCAAGGTTGGGCAGATTTATTCGCTGCCAGCACGCCTAAAGATGGTCTTCGTGATGTATTTGGAACCGTTAGCGCAAAGGTTTGGGATGATAGCGTGATATTGACGGGGATATATCACGATTTCACGGACGATACAGGACAACAGCATTATGGGGATGAGTGGGATTTTCAAGCAGTGAAAAAATTTGGTAAGCATTATTCTGTGATGGCGAAATACGCTTATTACAACGCTGACCTCCTAGGTACTGGAGTAAGTAACAATACCGACACGCAAAAAATCTGGTTACAAGGCAATATCAATTTCTAAAATCCGTTTAGCAACACTACAATGGTTTGTTTTTCACTAATTGACGGTTTTTCATGAAAATTAGCACACAGCTTTTCCCTTACTTTCAGCCGATTATCGGTTCAGCAAATGGCGCAATTGTCGGTTATGAAGCTCTTGCACGTCGCTATGATTCACAAGGCAACGTCAAATCTGCTGGCGAATTGTTTCTTCATCCTGATATTTCCGACAATCAGTTAATAGGATGGGATCGTTCAGTACGCCGTCAAGCATTACAGCGGTTTAGTGAATTGACGGACAACTGTTATTTAACGCTCAACATTTCTGCCGCTTGGATTGATTACCTCGAAAATTTTGATTCATTACCAACACTTTTGATGTTGGATGAATTTGAAATTGATAAAAAGCGGATTGTGATTGAAATCACTGAAACAGAAGGCAATTTAGATAAATTACTCAAGGCGGTTGAACAATATCGTAAGCACGGTTTAAAAATTGCGATTGATGATTTTGGCGCGGGATTTTCACAACTTGAACGGGTAATGGCGATTCAGCCCGATATTATTAAACTCGATATGCAGCTTTTTCAAAATGCTGCGCGGGGCGGTGTTGAAACGGATATTGTGCATTTGTTGACACGTTTGGCAAAACGCACAGGATGCCGAATTGTGTGCGAAGGTGTTGAAACGAATGAAGATTTTTTATTCGGCTTAAATTGCGGCGCACAATATATGCAAGGATATTTGTTTTCGCCTGCAACGGCGGATTTCCAAAATTCCCAAAGCTATCTTCCCCAAATTTCTGTTTTGCGTGACGAATTTTTAACGCAAGCCTTAGTCAAACAAGAACACAAAAATCAGTTCAATGAGCGAATTCGAAAACTCATTTATTACCTGCAAAAAGAAGTTGTTAAAACAGACTTTTCGCTCGAAAAATTATCAACAGAATTATTTGTGAACAGCGGTTTGTTGCACTTTTATGTGTGTGATAGTCGTGGCAATCAAATCACGCCAAATTACAATTTTTCAAATAACACTTGGATTACGGATGACAAACAGCTCGGATTTAATTGGGCATGGCGACCTTATTTTTACGAAGTGTTAAGTTTTCAAACCAATAATCGTATTGTGACTTCGGAACGTTACCGTGATTTTAGTACCGATATGCTATGTAAAACGTTCGCCTTACGTTTGGATAAAATGCGGATTCTACTTATCGATGTGATTGCTGATTGGTTGTAAAAACTTCAGTATTTA
This sequence comes from uncultured Methylomagnum sp., assembly GCA_964558865.1. GTDB lineage: Bacteria > Pseudomonadota > Gammaproteobacteria > Methylococcales > Methylomonadaceae > UBA10906. The sequence continues at coordinate 3,757 of CAZLGN010000122.1, read as the reverse complement.
AAGGGCAGGTTTAGAACCTGCCCCTACAAATTTAAAAAGTTACACAGTTTTACGCGCCAACAAATCAGGCAGCATTTTGACCGCTTTCACTGATGCAAATCCTAAAACGGCGTACATCAACGCATAACCTGCATAAGGCGCGTAATAGTGTGAAAGTTGTTCAACATATTTTGAAAAATCACGTTGCGAAATGTTATCGGACAACAAATAAAAACTGCTATTTGAAATCAAATACGCGCCACTAACTGACGTTAATAATGTCAGCATTGCCGCTGAAACGTTTGAATTCGCAGATAAACGTCCGCCAAACCACAACGCAAAATAGGTTGGAATTAAGAAAACGTAAGCGGGCGAAACGCAAAAATCATTCACGTTAAATTGTGAAATCGCAACGTAATCAAGCAAACCCGCTTCAAGTAATAACGCCACAAAAAATGCGCGTGAATTAAAAAATAAACCCGCTAAAAAAAATACCGCAAGCGACGCATCGGGCAAAAAAAACGCATTGCCAAAATGATGAATTCGTGTCACTGCCATTAAAGCAACTAGCGGTAAATAACGGTAAAACGTTTTTGAAGTCATAAAAATCCCTCGTTAATTGTTGTAATGAATTGAGACAAAAAAGTTTCTGTCTGCTGTGTTGTAAGTATTCACGGTTTGATAATTTTTATCCAGCAAGTTATTGAGTTTCGCACTCACCATCCAATTTTTATTGATGTGATACGCGGAACGCAAATCAACTGTGACATAACCGCCAACGTGAGTTTTATTTGCAGGGTCGTCAAAACGTGAACCCTGAGCAATTACCGCCGCACCTAAATCGAATGCGGCAAACGATTTCGACAAATCAAATGCCACTGTTTTATCCGCACGACGTGCTAAACGTTTGCCTGTTTTGCTGTCTTCGGGATTGAGTAAATTCATCGTGAGTTTCGGTCTAAAACCATAAATTTCGCTGCCGATTTCGGCTTCAATACCTTCGATTTGCGCTTTATTGACATTATCCATCATGCCTGCCCAAGGATTGTCAGTAGTTGGCATCGATTTCCAAGCAAGCAAATTATCAATATCCATGTGATACGCGCGTAATTCCCAATTTCCCCAATTATGTTCACCCAGCAAACCAACTTCATAGGATTTTGATTCTTCAGGCTTTAAATTTGGATTTCCGCCCCATTCTGGAACATATAAATCAACAAATGTGGGAGCTTTAAAAGCACTGCCAAAATTCGCCAAAACGCTTAAACCGTGTTTCCAGTTATAACGCCAACCTACGCTGCCTGTAACGTAATCCCCAAAGGCTTCATTTTCATCCCAACGCACCGAGGCATCCACAAAATGGTCGTCAAACAAACGACTGTGCAATTGTCCAAAAACGCCCACGTCGTAGCGTGATGTTTCAGTAAATTTGGTGATGCCGCTATCAACTTCGTCAAGTCGGTAATCAGAACCCAACGTAATTTGATGATTTTCTGACGCGGTGAATTGATTGAGCCAACTTGCATTCCAACGAGTTGAATCAAGACGGCTACCCAATTTGTTATTTGAAGATAAAAAGGAATCGATTTGGTCAAGGCTTTGCCCTAATCGCAGTGAAGAACGCCATAATTTATTGACATCAAAACTGCCTGAAATATCGGCAACTTGATTTACAAAATTTGTTTTATCTTGAAAACCGTCATAATGCGTCGTGCCTTCGTTATGTAAAAAAGCGGCTTCAAGCTCGGCATTATTTTCAAAATGATGTCCCGCTCGTGCATTGACGGCGGTATTTTTGAAGCCATCTTTATCGGGTTGTTTTTCGCCCGCGCCCACACTGAATCCATCGGTGTCAAAATGTGAAGCACTCGCGCTGTACCAGCTATTGTTGAATTTCCCACTGACTGAACCCGCTGTGCGATGTGTGTAATACGAACCACCGCCAGCATCTAAGGTCACGCTTGGTGTTTCAGTTTCGCTACCTTTGCGGGTAAAAAGCTGAATTACACCACCGATGGCTTCGGAACCATACAAACTCGATTGTGAACCACGAATAATTTCGACGCGCTCAATTTGGTCAATCGGTATCAATTCAAATTGCGTAATGCCCGCTGTAACAGAACCGACTTTTATGCCATTCACTAAAACTAAAACATGACTGGAATTTGTGCCACGCATAAAGACGCTTGAAAGTTGCCCATAACCGCCGCTTTGTGTGACATCAACGCCTGCTGTGCCGCGCAATAATTCGGGAATAGATTTGGCTTGCAGGCGTTCAATATCTTCGCGGGTATAAACCGTTGCGGCGGCTGATAACGTGTTTTTAGCCACTTCAGAGCGCGTTGCCGTAATAACCATTTCAGGTAAATTTTCTGGGAGTGATTCTTGAGCGTGCAATTGCGTAAAACTGACAAGTAACAGCGTTGGAAATAAGATTTTTTTCATTTTAATTTGTGTTCCTTTTCACGCCGCCCGCGCAAAAATAAAGAAGAAATAGGCAGCAAAAGGCAAAAGAAAATCACAAAACGACTGGCGAAAAAAAGTGTGTGATTTGCTTTCAAAACCAGCCCTCCGCTGTCCGAAATAAACACTTTAAGGTCGGTCTCCTGACTCATTAAGCGATTTTAAAAATCGACGCTTTCTGTCTTCCCATGATTTCACAGTGACATTGCACGAAAACGCTTAACTTAATTTACAGTTGCGGGGGCAGTTTTGGACTTTAACCAAATTCCCGTTTACGCGATAGTTGAAATATCGGCACCTGAAAGTGAGCGCGGATTATAGGAGAAATGAAGGCAGATTTGAATGTTTGAATTCGCTTTTGTCTTTGTGCCGCTATAATCAGCGCAACTTCGTATCTGAGCCACCCCAAACCGAGTAATTCATGGAAAACATCGAACAATTCACAAAAGCAATTTCTGAAAGCACAATTAACACAATAGCTCTATTCTTCATTCTTGGATTGATGCTGTTGGCTTTGTTTTATCGAAGAATTCCATTTTGGAAAAAAGAGTTAGCTCATTATGCGAAACAATCACCTGCAATTTTAGCAACGGTTGGTATATTTTTTAGCTTTTTAGGTATTTCTTTAGGATTGATTGAATTTAATCCAAAAAATATGGAGGAAAGCGTTCCCCTTTTGTTAGATGGCTTAAAAATTAAATTTATCGCTAGTTTAATGGGGATTTTTGCCTCAATTGTGGTGCGAATTGCTCAAAGTTTTTCCGTTGAAGAAGTAATTGCAGATATAAATTTAGATGAAAAAATTGTCGGATTGCTTGGCGACATTCACAATGTTTTAGCCAACAACGCCAACAACAGTCCCGAAGCGTTATTACAGGAATTGAAAGAAGAAATTGGTAAATTACCGATTGAATTTGGAAAGCAAACGATATTACTTGAGAGTATCAAAACCAGTTTGGTAGGCGACAACGAAAGATCTCTAGGTACAAAATTGGATAAGGTACGACTTGGAATTGTTGATTCCTTTGACAAAATGGAAATTAACAACAAACAACGTAGCGAATCACTTAATAGTACGTTGACCACTAAGTTTGATAATTTGACGCAAAAATTTGAAGATTTTGCAAAAATTGTTGCTGAAAATAATTCCAAAGCATTCATCGAAGCATTATCTAACGCAATGAAAGAGTTTAATGAAAAACTTGCCGAGCAATTTGGCGAAAACTTCAAAGAATTAAATCGTGCGGTGGGCGCATTATTAACCACGGCTTTCTCATAAAAAATTAGCTTGACTGTAAAATGTAGCATTTCAAAT
>CAZLGN010000121.1:0-6300 GCA_964558865.1 uncultured Methylomagnum sp. | reverse complement strand
AAAATTGATCAATTTCAGGGGGCGACAGTACATTAAATGGAATCAGCACCCCTTTGATACATCTACAAGTGCTTGAGCTGGTTCAATTTGAATGCTTGGAGCTGAATAACAAACAGTTACCTCTGCATCCCTTATCAATTCTGCAATAATTTTTGAATTTAAATTACAAAAAATGTTTTTAGTTTCACTATTCATAAAAAAATTCCACATTTTGATAATTAAACAACTTAATTACTGTAGCTTGATAGGTCATTGCATTTCCTTATCCTTGAAGAATGGTAACAACGGCAACCCCAATTCCTCAAGAAATTGATTATGCTGGCTAAGGCTTACCGCAATACTTTTTTCAATTTCAATCAAATCCGAATTAACCGCTTTCAAGTCAATTTCAACTTCGTCTTGAGCAATACTGACGTAGCGTGAAATGTTCAAATTAAAATCATTCTTCTCGATTTCATCCATTGAAACACGGCGAGAATAACGCTCTTCTTCTTTTCGATACTGATATGTTTCAACGATCTTTTTAACGTTTTCATCCAATAAACGATTCTGACGTTTGCCTTTTTCAAAGTGTTCACTGGCATTGATAAACAACACATCATCAAATTTCTTACATTTTTTTAACACCAGAATACAAACAGGAATCCCAGTTGAGAAAAACAAGTTAGCTGGCAAACCAATAACCGTATCAATGTGACCATCTTTCAATAGTTTCGTGCGTATCCGTTCTTCAACGCCACCACGAAATAAAACCCCATGCGGCAAAATAATTGCCATCGTGCCTTGTTCACCTAAAAAGTGAAAACCATGTAAAAGAAAAACAAAGTCAGCGGCGGATTTAGGTGCTAGACCATAATTTTTAAAACGGAAATCTTCAGCTAACGCATCGGTAGGTTCCCATCGGTAGCTAAACGGTGGGTTAGCAACCACCGCATCAAATTCTAATTTTTTAGCAGGGTTCATTTCGTTCAAAATATCCCAGTCATTTAACAATGAATCGCCGTGATGGATTTCAAACTCAGAATCCTTTACACCATGCAACAACATATTCATGCGTGCTAAGTTGTAAGTCGTGATGTTTGTTTCTTGACCGTAAATTTTACCAATGCCATGTGTGCCTAATTGTTTGCGGATATTAAGCAACAACGAACCTGAACCACAGGCAAAATCCAACACTTTATCAAGTTTTGATTTCTTACCCGTTGCAGGGTCTTGGCTGTCGAGTGTAACAATTTCAGAAAGAATCGTAGAAATTTGTTGTGGCGTATAAAACTCACCTGCTTTTTTGCCTGAACCTGAAGCGAATTGTCCAATGAGATATTCGTAAGCATCGCCTAAAACATCGTTGTTAGTCGAAAACTGAGCAATACCTAACGCAATTTTTGCAATGATTGTGCAAAGTTTAGCGTTGCGGTCAGTATATTTTTTGCCCAACTTTTCAGAATTCAAATTGATTTCTGAAAACAAACCTTGAAACGCATTATCAAAACTTTTGTCTTCAATGTATTTAAATCCCTTCTCTAAGGTATTTAACAAGTCGTCATTTTGCGTTCTAGCGAGTTCGGCAATACTGCTCCACAAGTATTCTGGTTGAATCACATAATGCACTTTACGGCGCATATCTTTTTCAAATTCTGTTACATCATCAGGATTTTGAGCGTACCAAACAGACAAGGGCGTGCGTTTGTCATCAGCGTCTAATTTTGGATAATCTGAACCTAATGCTTTTTCAACAGCCGTTTCATAATTATTCGACAAATACCGCAAGAATAAAAACGACAACATATAATCCCGAAAGTCATCCGCATTCATCGAGCCGCGTAATTCGTCAGCGATTGTCCAAAGTGTAGAGCCTAATTTGCTTAAATCTTGTTCTGTCATGATTTTATTTTTTCCGTTAATGCCATGCTTCAAAATTACCGATGATATTTTTTAACAGCTTATCCAGTTGCGTTTTATCCGTTGGTGTAAGACTACCAAGCCGCATCAATACGCTTTTTTGTTCAAACGTAAAAATCAACGGTTTTAATATCGAGGGTTTCAATAACCCCGATTGTTGCCAATCTTTTATAAGCACTTCGCCATAATCTAACGGTTCACGAATACGGCTACTGATTGCCAATAAAATAATATCGTGGCGATTTTTTTGATATTGCTCATGGCTAATGACAGCGGCTGGACGTTTTTTGATACCAATACCACCACTAAAAGGAAAAGGCACAATAACCACATCACCAAAATTATAATTGGTCATAAATAGCATCTTCGTCGTTATCCCATGCGTTTCTAAGTACCTCTTCGGATAAACGCGCTATTTCTGTTGTATTTGATGAAATCATTATCCCGTCTTCTTGGGCTAATTGTTGCAATACAATTTGTGCTAGTTGAAATTTGTCAGCATGAGAGAGCGTTGCAATCGAAGGTAATAATTCAGAAATTGACATAGTTTTATCTCCTATTCATTTGAAGATGGAAAAAGCCCCTGCATTAACCCTTTTTTGTGCAGTTTAAGTGCGTCTAACTTTTTAACTTGGGCATTGATAAGTTCATCAAGCGATGAAAGACAATCTGCAATTTTTTGTTGTTCTATTGGGCTAGGTAGCAGAATAGGAAAATCAATCACTGAAGATTTAGATAAATTTAATGGCGAAGAACCTTGTCCTTTTAACTTGAAATACTTTTGATTGAAATTGATAAAACTTCGTAAAAAACTAACACTATCTTGGTCTGGATTTTTTAACCTTAATCCAGCCATTCGTTGATTTAAGACAAAAGAATTATTCGGTATAACATCAGTGAGACCTAGAAAATTTCCATGCGCGACATCACTCAAAACCATGACCATATCATTTTTCTGAAGCGAGTTGTCTGTATATGAAATTCTTTTCATATCAGATTTTAAATTTCCATCTATGTTTAAACTATTCAATGAAATTAAATAGTATTCACCATTTTCGGTTATACCTCCTTCATGACTTCCACCATTCCAATACTCGCAAATTTTCCCTAAAGTAGTTTCCTTCCAATCATCCATAAACTCCGAAAATCTCAACTTCGGCACAGTTTCGCCCTCTTGAGGAAAAAGCTGTTGCATTAAGCCTTTTTTATGGGTTTTGAGTGCTTCAATTTTTTGAGTTTGTGCGGTAATTAAATCGTCAAGCGATGAAAGGCAGACGGCGATTTTGGTTTGTTCTGGAAGGGATGGAAAAGGAATTCTAAATTTTTCTACCACTTTTACATTGAGATTTGGAACGCCTCCGCCTTTAACAACTCCAACATCTGCCTGCTTTTGACCAACGTCGCAATTTAACAAGAATTTTAAAAAATAATTATCCAATTTTTTACTAGGTCTGATGTGAGTCAAACTTACATAAACACCATAATTGCCTTCTAATTCAAAAACGGCAGCATTACCAAAACCCGCACCAACTCTACTATAAAGTAAATCGCCCTTTTTTAATTCATGTTTTTTACTAAGCTCTTTATAAAATTCTTCGCTAATAAAATTGTACTTATTTAAAACAAGTTCACCTTCTGAATTAACATTTTGAGCAGATAAAAATGGAACGCCATTTTCAACATAAATGGGGGTGCTGGCAATGCCACATCTAAGAACGTCCGTTAAATCCTTAAAGTTTTCGACATCCCAAGCATCACTAAATTCTTTAAATCTAAATTTAGGCACTACCCCTTTTTTCGTTTCCTTATTCATACGCCGCTAATCCTGAAATTTCACGCCCTTGAGCGAGTTTGTTTAACATCGGTACTAACTCCTCCATCAAAACCAATTCTTTTTGCGTTCGCGCTTTCCAACCTAATTCCAACGGGGCTAATAAATCGCTTAATTGTTCACCGTCAAAAATCATGCGGTTCATAATCCCATCAACAAACGCTTGCAATGCTTGAGGTTCTAAACCGTGTTTGTTTGCCATGTTTGCCAAATCGTTATTGGTTTTAGTCGTTTTAAAGGCTTGATAACCTTCACGGATTTCTTTTTCATTCAAACTTTGTCCCACTGGCAAACTGTTGATATAAGCAACAATATCATCACGTTCATCCATTAAATTCGAGCTAGAGCAGATTAAATCAATTAACTGCTGACGGGTCATTTTTGTTTTGCTGGTGGTTTGGGTCGATTTGGCAATTAAGCCCATGATGTAGTCATAATCGATTAACGCTGAAGAAAATAAGACAAATTCAAAATCTAATTCTTGAAGCGTTTTATTTTCATCATTATTTTGATTTCCTGCATTTTGCTTACGTTTCAGCTCTTGAGCGGTTTCTAAATACATTCCCTTAAAAGCGTTCAACGTGTTGATGGGCAAAACCTGTTCAACGTTATTTTTGCTGTCTTCGGTTAAATCCGTGTATTGGTCAAGGCGTGTTTTTAAACGTTGGACTTCTTTGAAATGGTTAATAAATTCAGCACGAGCATTATCACCTTTTAAATTGACCACTTGTTCAGGCACACACGTTAAACCCTGAGATTGCATAAACGTATCGAGTTTTTTAACGGCTGTTTTAAGTTTATCAATCACAACAGGCGCAGGCTCAACTAACCAAATTTCTTTGGCTTGCTGTGCGGATTTACCTGAAAACAAAGCAATCGCCTCATCAACTTCAGATTCTTGCGCCCTAAAATCCAACACATTGCCCCAAGGCTTTGTGTCATTCAAAACGCGATTAGTACGCGAAAAGGCTTGTATTAAGCCATGATGTTTAAGATTTTTATCGACATACAACGTGTTGAGATATTTAGAATCAAACCCAGTCAAAAGCATATCGACCACAATCACAATGTCGATTTTATTTTTATGCGGATAATCTTGATTTGAATACTGCTGATATTTAATGCGTTGCTGAACGTCTTGATAGTACAAATCAAATTCATTGACGCTATGATTTGAACCATACTGCGTGTTGTAATCGTCAATAATTGCGGTTAAAGCGAGTTTCTTTTTTTCGGGTTCTGTTTGGTTATCGAGTTTTTCTTGTGGCAAATCGTCTTGTAATTGCTTGATGTCAGCAACATTTTTATCACTTTGCCCTTCACCTGTTTTGGCGAGTAATTGAGCAGGGGGCGAAAATACACAAGCGATATTGAGCGGCTTGAAATTACTGTCTTCTGCTAACTTTTGTCCCTGAACTGTTTTGAATAAATTGTAGTATTCAATCGCATCGTTAATGGATTTGGTTGCAAAAATAGCATTGAAACGGCGTGAGTTTGTGGCTGAATCATGCTTTTTTAAAATCGCTTCAACAATGGCTTGTTGTGACACGTCAGCTTTAACTTTGGTATTGCCTTCGGGTTTGAAATAATCAATGTGAAAGCTCAGAACGTTTTTATCATCAATCGCATTGGTGATGGTGTAAGCGTGTAACTCTTTTTCAAAAATATCTTGTGTCGTTTTAAAAGAGGCTTGCGTGCCATCAATTTGTTTGTAAGTGGCATTGGTTTCAAAAATGGGTGTTCCTGTAAAACCAAACAGTTGTGAATTGGGAAAAAATTCTTTAATAGCTTTGTGATTTTCACCAAATTGACTGCGGTGACATTCATCGAAAATAAACACAATGCGCTTATCTTTCAGAATTTCCAACCGTTCACGATAATTTGATTTTCCCTTTTGTTTATTGGCTTGATTGCGTTTGCCATTTTCATCCAGTGCTAAACCGAGTTTTTGAATCGTAGTGACAATAACTTTATCGGCATAATCATCAGACAACATACGCTGTACCAACATTTCAGTATTGGTATTTTCTTCGACACAGCCATCTTGAAATTTATTAAATTCCTGACGTGTTTGACGGTCGAGGTCTTTACGGTCAACGACAAACAAACATTTTTCAATATCGGGATTATCCTTGAGTAACGTCGATGCTTTAAACGAGGTCAAAGTTTTGCCACTACCTGTTGTATGCCAAATATAGCCATTACCCCGATTTTGATGAATGCAATCGGACAATCGCTTTAACAGCATAGATTTGATAAGGGCGCATAATCATTAGCTTTTGTTCACATTCAACCAACACCATGTAACGGCTAATCATCTGTCCTAACGTGCATTTAGCTAAAAATGAATCTGCAAAATCATGTAAATGTGCAATGCGGTTATTGTTTTCATCTGCGAGATGATAGACAGGCAAGAAACGTTCGTCTGCATCAAAACCAAAATGCTGGTTATGATTATTGGAAAAGTAAAGCGTGTTGCTTTCATTGCTAACGACAAACAACTGCATGAAACAAAGTAGTACAGCGAACTGAAAGTTATCGGCATTAAATCAAGCCATCAGCGGTTTGCC
>CAZLGN010000120.1:0-6304 GCA_964558865.1 uncultured Methylomagnum sp. | reverse complement strand
GCGAATTAGGTTATTACTCAAATTTAATCACGTCGGGTTATGGTTTGACGGAAGAAAAAATTGTCGAACTCAAAACCGCTGGGCTAGACCACATTCAAGTTAGCATTCAAGCGAGTTCGCAAGAATTGAATGACCACATTGCTGGCACAAAATCGTTTGAGCATAAACAAGAGGTGGCGCGTTTAGTGAAAAAACACGGTTATCCGATGGTGTTGTGTGTCGTGCTGCATCGTGAAAACATTCACCAAATGGCTGAAATTTTGACAATGGCAGAAGCGTTAGGCGCGGATTATTTAGAATTGGCAAATACCCAGTATTACGGTTGGGCGCACGTTAATCGCGATTTGCTATTGCCAACAAAAGAACAATTTGAAACTGCCGAAACGATTGCACAAGCGTTCAAAGAAAAAGTCGCTGGCAAAATGAAAATTTATTATGTTGTACCTGATTTTTACGAAGACCGTCCGAAAGCGTGCATGAACGGTTGGGGAACGACATTTTTAACGATTGCGCCAGACGGTGCTACCCTGCCCTGCCATTCTGCGCGAGAATTGCCGAATTTTGATTGCCCGAATGTGAACGATTTTAGTGTTTCTGAAATTTGGAATGACTCGAAAGCGTTTAATTTCTTTCGTGGTTTTGATTGGATGCAAGAACCGTGTCGCAGTTGTGACGAAAAAGAAAAAGATTTTGGTGGTTGTCGTTGCCAAGCCTATTTGTTGACGGGCGATGCGAGTTCAACTGACCCTGTTTGCAGTAAATCACCGCAACACGGCGTAATTGATGATTTATTGGAATCTGCGCGAAAACAAGCGTTATCAGGAAATGAAAAGCCGCTCGTTTTTCGAAACAGTAAAAACGCTCGAAAATAAAAAATGAGCGCGACAAATCGCGCTCAACTTGTTTGGAAATTACTTAATCGCTTTAAAACCAATATCTGTGCGGTAATAAATGCCGTTCCAACTGATTTTATTTGCCAATTCATAGGCTTTTGTTTGTGCATCTTGAATCGAATCCCCCAACGCACAGGCACATAAAACGCGCCCGCCATTTGTCACCACATCGTCAGCAATTTGTGCCGTCCCAGCGTGAAAAACTTTGCAATCCGCACTTTCATCAACAGGCAAACCTGAAATGACTTGTCCTTTTGCGTAAGCCTCTGGATAACCACCCGCTGCTAAAACCACACCTAATGCAGGACGTGCATCCCATTCTGTCGTTATTTTATCGAGTTCACCCGCGAGAGCCGCTTGGCACAATTCCACTAAATCGCTTTTTAAACGCATCATAATCGGCTGCGTTTCGGGGTCGCCAAAACGGCAGTTATATTCCAACACTTTCACATCACCATTCGGCGAAATCATCAGCCCCGCATACAAAAAACCCGAATACGGATGCCCTTCTGAAGCCATGCCTTTCAACGTCGGTTCAATCACATCGCACATAACTTTTTCATAAACTCGCGCCGTCACAATCGGCGCAGGTGAATACGCCCCCATGCCGCCCGTATTAACGCCTTTATCATCATTTTGAAGGGCTTTGTGATCTTGTGACGTTGCCATTGGCAACGCGGTTTTGCCGTCAGCAATCACGATAAAACTTGCTTCTTCGCCTGCTAAAAATTCTTCAATTACCACGCGATGCCCCGCTTCACCAAAGGCATTTCCCGCAAGCATATCGTTCACCGCCGCAATCGCTTCGGCTTCGGTTTGCGCCACAATTACGCCCTTTCCCGCTGCCAAACCATCGGCTTTCACCACAATCGGTGCGCCGTGTTTTTCAATATAAGCAATTGCCAAATTTACATCCGTGAAACTTTCATAAGCTGCCGTTGGAATGCCGTAACGAATCATAAAATCTTTGCAAAATGATTTTGAACCTTCTAATTGCGAGGTATATGCCGACGCGCCAAAACACGCTAAACCAGCGGCTTGAAATTTATCGACGATGCCTAATGTCAAAGGAACTTCGGGGCCAACAATCGTTAATTCAATCGCGTTTTGTTGAGCAAAATCTAACAATTCATCCAGTTTTTCAACAGCAATGTTCACATTTTCAACGCCTGATTCTAGCGCGGTTCCTGCATTCCCTGGCGCGACAAAAACGTGACTGACTTTTGTGGATTGTTTCACTTTCCATGCTAAAGCGTGTTCGCGTCCGCCGCTGCCAATAATTAAAACATTCATGATTTTTTATTCTCCAAGATGATAATGAAATTAGGCAGCTATGATAAACGAAATGCCAGCTATCAAGCGATTCTCGATAGCTGGCATTTTATTTCGGTGAAACCGAGTGACGTTTAATTGGTTTCGGTCACAAACTGCGTGTCAGTAATACCTAATTTCGCCAATTTTCCGTTGAGTTCACTGGCATTACGCGACGATTTAATGGGAAGCTGAACGTTGTAAAGCGTCGCATTTTTGTTGCTCGATTCCGCAATTTTAGGTTCGGGCAAATGCTGTTTAGCGAGATTTTTTAATAAATCTTCGGCTAACTTTTTGTTGTTAAAACTACCAATTTGCAAATAAACAGGCTGATTTTGCTTTTGCAATTTTTTCAATGCCTGTTCACGCGGAATGGCTTTAATCGCCACGTCACCGAGTCCAGCGGTATCAATGCCTAATTGTTTTGCCGCCGAATAAGATAAATCTAAAACGCGATTGTCGAAAAAAGGCCCTCTGTCGTTAATACGAACAATCACGGTGCGATTATTTCCGACATTCGTGATTTCGGCGTAAGAATCAAGCGGCAAACTATTGTGAGCAGCCGTCATGGCGTTCATATCGAATAATTCGCCTGTCGCGGTTTTTTTTCCGTGAAAATAATCGCCGTACCACGAGGCAACACCTTGAGCCGTTTCATGGGTTAATTTGCCTGTGATTTTGTGTATAGAGGATTTTGCCACAGCCATTTTTTTGAGATTTTTATGTTTTACTGTGGCGATAGGTGGCACCGTTTCTGCTTCAATTTCTAACGGAATACTTTCTTGTGAAAGTGAAGCGAGATTCGCTTTAATTTGTGTTGTATTGCTGCAACTGCTTAAAACAGCCAGCGATAAAATCGGAATCAATTTTTTCATAAAGTGGTCGAGTGTTGGTTTTCAATATGCGAAATCACAAAAATAACTTCGCGCATGAAGGACTTTGACAGAATGTTAATTCAATGAATTCAAAGTGCTTCGCCAGCTTCTCTTCTGCCCGATTACGGTGAGAGAAGTTTTTGACTTTAGAGAATAAAACTGTACGTTTTGTTGTTAAGGAACAACGATTTTACCGTGCCGCGAATTAAATTTACCTTAAGCGAAAAATTAGTGTCAGCTTTTGTTAGACCGCAAAACTTTCTCCGCAGCCGCACATTCCCTTAGAATTAGGGTTATTGAATTTAAATGCAGCATTCAATCCATCTTTGCGGTAGTCGATTTCAATGCCATTTACAAACGGTAATTCATCATTTTTCACAATGATTTTCACCCCCAACGGCTCAAAAATTTGATCAGCGGCATCGTTAAGCGAGTCAACGAAATCCAAAACATAAGCGTAACCCGAGCAACCTGATTTTTTCACGCCTAGGCGCAAACCTAAACCGCTCCCGCGTTTGGTGAGTTGTTTTTGAATTTGTTGTGCAGCACTTTCTGTTAATAAAACGGACATTTTTTAAGCTCCAAATGATTTGATAATTTCAATAAATTTTAAAATTTCAGCCGCCGTATTATGGTGACTGAGACTAATACGAATAGCGGTTTGTGCTTTTTCGGGGGCAATACCCATTGCGAGTAAAACAGGACTTGGTTCCGTCGCGCCACTTGCACACGCGGAACCACTTGAAACACAAATACTTTTTTTATCCAAGGTTAAAAGCACCCATTCGCCATCAATGCCGTCAATGCCAAATAAAACCGTGTTCGGCAAACGTGGCGCGTTTTGAGCAAAAATTGTCACGCGCGGTAATTTTGACAATTCGGATTCTAATAATTTTCGTAACGCTAACGTCTGCGAATAACGCGCTTCTAATTCTGATTTTGCCAGTTCTGCGGCTTTACCAAAACCGACAATTGCCGCGACATTTTCGGTTCCAGAACGGTGATTATTTTCTTGTCCACCGCCTAAAAGTAACGGATGTAATACAACGGATTTATCTACAATTAACGCACCACAGCCTTTTGCGCCGTAGATTTTATGGCTAGACAAGGACAACATTTTTACACCCAATTTTGCAAACGAAACGGGAATTTTTCCCACCGCTTGCACTGCGTCAGTGTGAACAATAATGCTCTGCTCTGCCAGTTGTGCTGAGATTTCTGCAATCGGTTGAATTACGCCCGTTTCGTTATTTGCCAACATAATCGATACAACGGCGGGGCGTTTTTCAATAAGTTCAAAAAGTGTGTCTTTTTCGATTAAACCCGCTGAATTCACGGCGATAATTGCGGAATCGTAACGCTTTGCGGGTTCTGAAATGGAAGGATGTTCAACAGCGGAAATTGCAAATCGGTTGTCTTTTTTAGACGGAAGCGCGTTAAACACGAGATTATTGGCTTCCGTGCCGCCGCTGGTAAAAATGACTTGTGATGGTTGAGCATCGGTTAAAGCGGCGACTTGTTCACGCGCTATTTCAATCGCACTTTTTGCAATTCGCCCCAAACGATGCACGCTAGAGGGATTGCCATACATGGTTTTCATGAATGGCAACATGGCTTCTAAAACCCGTTCATCCATCATTGTGGTCGCGTTATTATCGAAATAAATCATTCCGCAATACTTTCAATGCTTTCATATAATGCCAAATACTGCTCCGCGCTGTTTTTCCACGAAAAATCCCGCGTCATGGCATTGACTTGAATTTGTCGCCAAATTTCTGGAAAAGCGTGTAACAACGCCGCCCGTTTAATGGTTTCAAACAACGCGCCTGAACTTTCTTCGTTAAACACAAAACCTGTCGCGGTTCGATTTGCCACAGTATTCGGTAACGTATCGACTACCGTATCGGCTAAACCGCCCGTATTTCTTACAATCGGCAACGTGCCATAACTTTGGCTATACATTTGATTTAATCCGCACGGTTCAAAACGTGATGGCATCAAAAATGTGTCGCAGCCTGCCTCGATTAAATGCGCCAATGTTTCGTCATAACCTAAGGTCAACGACATTTTGTGCGGATACGCGGCGGCGAACTGATGCAAATGCTGTTCAAAACCTTTATCGCCACTTCCTAGCATTATTAGCTGTATCGGCATACTCAACAGTTCTGGCAAACAATCCAAAATTAAATCGATGCCTTTTTGCTCAACTAAGCGACTGATTAAGCCAATCGTAAAAACATTTTCATCAACTGGTAAATTCAAACGCGCTTGCAAAGCTGTTTTATTTATCACTTTGTTTTGTAACGTTTTTACGCCGTATTTTTGGGCAATTAACGGATCAATTTCAGGACTCCAATCAGCGTCGATGCCGTTAATAATTCCTGTTAAATCGTCGTTTCGATAAATCAGCAAACCTTCTAAACCATAGCCTAATTCAGCCGTTTGAATATCTTGCGCGTAAGTGGGACTCACGGTAGTAATTTTATCGGCGTAAGCCAAACCGCCTTTGATAAATGAAATCATACCGTGAAATTCTAGCGCGTCAGGCGACAATAATTGCGTTGGCAATTGCAGTACAGATGCCGTCAAGCCGCTAAATAATCCCTGATACGCCATATTGTGAATGGTGAAAACGGTTTTTTGATATTGAGAAGTTTCCAACGATAAAAATGCAGGCACTAACCCTGTTTGCCAATCATTACAATGCACAATGTCTGCTTTCCAATCGAGGTCAGCGCGATTCATTGCCACTTCGCAAACGGCTCGACAAAATAATGCAAAGCGTTCGGCGTTGTTTGGATAAGAATAACCAAACATATCCACATACGGATTTCCAACCATTCCAAAAAATTCGGGATAATCAACCAGCCAAATGGGAAGGTGGCTATCGGGTAAAATGGTTTCTAAAATCCGTATCTTGTGCGTACCAATTTGTAACGTACTTCGCACTTCAACGTTGTCATTCAACTTTAAACTGCGGTAATTCGGCAAAATCAATTTTATTTCTTGATTCAATTCAGCCAAGGCTTTTGGCAAACTACTCGATACGTCAGCAAGTCCACCTGTTTTAATTAGCGGATACACTTCACTTGTGACAAAAAGAATTTTTTTCATATTAAGTTAAAAGTTTGAGTAAGTCGGGTTAGACCGTAGCGATAACGTAGGGCGTAACCCTATCGTAGAAAGTAACCCGACACAATTATCAACGAGTCGGGTTACTTTTTC
>CAZLGN010000119.1:0-6334 GCA_964558865.1 uncultured Methylomagnum sp. | reverse complement strand
GTTGCGTCAATCACTCGACCGTTTTGAATTTTCAATCCCATTCTAAACTTCCACCCGCCGCATAAGACGCATTTTTGCCTTCAAAGAAATTGGTTTCACCTAAATTTACTTTGCTGGCATCATCAAACCACGGGATTGGATTTTTCACGTTGTACATCGGTTCCAAGCCAATAGAATCAAGGCGTTTATCCGCTAAACTTTGAATAAAACCTTCAATAATCGTATCAGTTAAACCCAAAACGCCGTCTTGAATAATGTATTTTCCCCACGCGATTTCATGTTGCGTCGCAAGTTGAATCAACTCGCGGCATTCTTCAATCAATTTTTCAGTGAAAACGTGCGGAATTTCCAAACGCAAGGTTTTCCACATATTGATAAATAAATGTAAATGCGCTTCTTCGTCTTTTTGAATTAACTGAATCATCTTCGCGCTATTTTTCATCAAGCCTTGGCGTTCCAAGGTGTAAAACGTCAAAAAGCCATTGAAGAAATAAATGCCTTCGAGTGCGATATTTGCGACGACCGCTTTGACAAAATTTTCTTCGGAAAAACCTGTACCCAAAATTTCTGATGAGCGCGTAATGTATTCATTTTTTTCTGCTAAAACAGAATCGGTGTCGAACATCCAATAAATTTCTTCTGGGTCAAAACCAATCGATTCAATGATTTGCGCGTAAGACAAAACGTGTTGCGCTTCTTCCCAGGCTTGGCGCGTGATGCACATTGAAACTTCGGGCGAGGTAATATATTTGCCGATGTTTTTGGTTAAATTATTGAGTTGAATGCCGTCCAAATTACTCAAAAATGCCAACGCTTTTTTGTACGAATTCAAATTACCGTCGGTCAAATGCCCCATCGCATATTGTTTGGCATCTTCGGACAAATCCACTTCGCGTTGATCCCACGCATTGTTTTGTTGTTGTTCTAAAAGTTGCATCGCCCACGCATATTTCACGGGGCGAATCTGCATCAAATTATTAACAGGACCGTTGATTAACTTTCGGTCGTTGATACTAAATCGTTTATTACTCATATTTACTTCTCAAATTAAACGTTGGAAATTACTGGCAAGATTCACATTCAGGATTATCGATTGAACACATCGCCGCTGGTGCGTCTTCTTTAATCACTTCTTCATAAGACAATTCAGAAATTTGTTGCTTCAAATAGTAAGTGGATTTAAGCCCAAGCTCCCACGCCAAGAAATACCAATCTGAAATCACATTGCCTTTCACATTGGCTCGTTTAAACAGATTTACCGATTGCGATTGGTCGATGTATTTTTGACGAACAGCCGCCGCTTTAATCAACCATGTTTGGTCAATTTCAAACGCCGTTTTGCACAATTCAGGGCGGTTATGACGCATTGCAGGGTCTACGACTTTGAATTTGCCCGACTTATTTTCTTTTACAAAAACTTGCTTGTAAATCGGTTCGATGCAAGGCGTTGTGCCAACGATATTTGCAATTGTGGCCGTGGGCGCAATCGCCATACAATTTGAATTTCGCATACCGTGTTGTTGAATTTCAGTTCGTAACGCATCCCATGATTCCGTATCACGACTACCATGTCGCCATTCGTCAGGTAATTTCCGCGCGGTATCAATGGGCAAAATGCCGTGTGACCATTTTGAACCTTCGTAACTGGTGTAACGCCCTTTTTCTTTGGAAATTTCCATTGACGATTTGATTGCCCAATACGAAAAATCTTCAAATACAAAATCCGTTAAACGCAAATGCTCGTCCGATTCCCAATTGATGCCTTGCGAAATAATGTAATCCGTCCAACCCATTAAACCTAAACCAACGGGACGATGTTTTAAGTTTGAACGACGCGCTTTTTCTGTCGGATAAAAATTCAAGTCAATTACATTGTCGAGCATTCGCATAGCTATTGGAATAACACGCGGAAAATCCGCTTGCGTGCAAACTGAAACGTTTATTGAACCCAGATTACAAACGGCGGATTCATCGTCGCTGGTATTCAATGATATTTCCGAGCAAAGATTACTCGAGCGAATTACGCCGACGTGATTTTGTGGATTACGACGATTGTGTTCGTCTTTGAATGTAATTAACGGCGCACCCGATTCGACCAATGCCGTAATAATGCCTTTCCATAATTCCATTGCATCGATAACTTTAATCGCGTCGCCCCGTTCTTCAGCGGCTAGATAATTTTGCTCAAATTCTTCACCGTATGTTTCACACAATTCGGCGTTTTTGTGTGAACAAAATAATGACCATTTCGCGCGGGCTTTGACGCGCTTCATGAATAAATCGTTTGCCCAAATATACGGGAAAATTTCACGCGCTCTTAAACGTTCGTCACCATTGGGTTTTTTTAAATTGATGAATCGTTCGATGTCGCCGTGCCACGGTTCTAAATAGGCGGCGAAACTGCCGTTTCGTTTGCCACCATTATGAACAACGCACGCTGAAGTTGTATAAGAGTGGTCGGCATCCACTTTTAAATCATAAACCACCGCCGAGGGTTCAACAGACGTGATTTCTTTGATTCTTGAAAACACACAACCGTTGTGAACCAACCAATTAAATTTGGTTAACGCAGGAACATGGAGAGCTTTCGCCAACTTTTCAATCATGGGAATTCTGACGGAATACGCGGTAGTATCCGCAATTTCAATGCCTCGAATTGTTCTATCCGTTATCTCTTTGATATTCGCCGCGCTTGGACATTCCAACCGAAGCAAAAGCAAACGCAACCCTTCAACGAGCTGTAACGACGTACTGCAAAATGTTACTTCTTTGCCGCGACTAATGTTGCCGTCTGTTTCGATTAAGCCTTTGATTAACGCAATCGTTTGGGATTCAGGTAAAAACATCATGTCTTCATGAATTCTTTTTTTACCTTCTTCGTTGTACAAATGTTCTCTATTGAATGGCAGGTTAATAAATGAATCGTCATTTACAAATCGTCCATTTTCATCACGTTTGCAATCTTCTTTGTTTTTGCCTGAAAATTTAATGTGAACACAGGATTCATTTTGTACCGATTCCCAATAATTCACACCGCGAGTTTTTAAATAAGCTCTGACAAAAGAAATCGTGTCTTGTTTATTTTCAATGCCTAATGAAATGCCGCATTCATTTTTACAGTTTGTAATGTGACCATCACCCAACATAATGCCGTACATTCGAGCATCGTCATCGGTAAAGTTTTCAATTGGGCAAACCATTTTTGGAATCGGTTGTGCAACGTAATCGCCCACTTTTAAATTTTTAGCTTCAACCCAATCGGCATTAAGTTTCCCTTTTTCAAGGGCGTTTAGCGTGTCACTGATACTCGTTTCTAAATTTGCGCCTTGAATTGCATAAATCGGATGCGCGTCAGTGACTTTTAACGTATCAATCGAATGCTTCACGTCAATTTCGAGCATTGCTTCTTTTTGGTCGTAATCGCGTAAGTCATAAACCGCATTGAAATCGCCGCGCACGCCTAAAACCATATCACCAACAACGATGTTTTTGATGGCTTTAAAACCGCTTTTGGTAAAAATTCGTGTTTCGCCGTCGAAACATTGATTCACAGAAACCGCAGTATCATTGAAAACTTTTAAATAGGGTACAACGCCCGACGACATGCCGTGTGTGCTACCAATTCCTGCACCAGCAGGTCGAACGCGCGTCCAATCCGTGCCGATGCCGCCCGCAAATTTTGAATACAACGCGCATTCAGTCATCGTCGCAAAAATGCCTTTGCCGAAATTCACGCCTTCTTGTTCTTCCCAAATCGAATCGTCGGTTGTCGTGACGAAACATGAACTCATTTGTGAAAATTTCGTTCCAGAATTGAAAAGCGTCGGAGTTGAACTCACAAATTCAAACTTCGACAACACGTTATAAAATTCAATCGCCCAACTTGTACGAGTTTCTAGCGTTTCATTTAAGGCAATGCCCATTGCCACGCGCATCCAAAAATGTTGAGGCATTTCAATGAGTTTTTGGTTTTCGTCGCGCAACAAATAGCGGTCATAAACCGTTTGCATGCCTAAGTATTTGAATAAATTATCGCGTTCAACATCAATGGAGGAATTTAACATTTCGAAATCAAACGATTGCATTTCGGGCTTGATTTTATTTAACGAAATTGCGTTTGAAATATAAGCGGTTAATGTTGGATAAACTGTGTTTTGGGTGACTTCTTTGTAAATTTGTTGTAACAATAAACGGGCAGCTGCGAATTCATAATCCGTTTTACCCACGTCGATTAAACTCGCGGTACTATTAACGAGAGCAGTGTGAATTTGTGAAGTTTTTATACCATTAAAAAATTGAATATGGGCGTTGGTTTCGATTTCTGACAATGAAACATCTAAACCTTGGCATGCCCATTCGACAGCTTTATGGATTTTCGCAATAGCGATTTTTTGGGTCTCGCCATTTCGTTTGACTACGATCATTTTTGGATTACCTTGATTAAAATTTTTTTAAATTTAAAGCGGAATAGGGGGATTGTTTCGTCTTTATGAAATGTTACGGGGATTTATGCTAAAAAGCCGTTAATCGCAACAGGATGTAGATTGTATATTCAAAATAAACGCAAGATACAGGATTTCGTGATTTTAATTTGAGGCAATAATGCAAATCAACGAGTTGGAATTTTTAGAATCAGTAGGGAATGGCATTTAATAACGCCACATTATTTACTTAACATAATAGCCATTATGTGAAGTTTATTATTGCCATTTTGGAACTAGCCAATTGCAGATTTTCGCCGTATTTCAAAAACTGACCGTGTTAAAATGCTTACCGTTCTTTTAACTAACTTTTGAAAATATAAATTATGCAACCTTACGTTCCACCTCCAGAAGAAATTGACGAAATTCCCGTCAAGACACAAAAATACATTCCGCTTAAAGATCACGATACGCCCGTCAAAGTATTATTCACTGGCTACCTCTGCACTGTCGCGGTGGGCTATTTATTTGCCATGATTCAAATTTTATTCACGCATGGCATGGCGGATGGCAAATTCGGTTTGTCTGTCGATGATATCGTGTACAGTTATTACGGCAATCGATCTGGTACCGTTTTAGAAACAAAACTCAATGGCTCAATGAAAGATAACGCTACAGAACAAGAGCGTTTCGACATCATTCAATGGGTGCGCGATGGTGCGGATAAAGACGATTACATTGACAACGGAATTCAAAAAATCGTTGAAAATAAGTGTGTTATGTGCCACAACAAAGACGCTGGCGGCTTGCCTGACTTGTCAAAATTCGATACAGTAAAATCTCTCAGCGCGGAAGATACAGGTGCAACGTTCGCTTCGTTGACACGAATTTCACACATTCATTTGTTCGGAATTAGCTTTATTTTCATGTTTGTCGGACTCATTTTTAGTTTCGCTGAAACGACAAAAACACGCATTAAATGTATTGCAATCGGAATGCCGTATGTCTTTTTGATTGCCGATATTTTGTCATGGTGGCTAACCAAAATTCATCCCATGTTTGCAATGCTTGTGATTATTGCAGGCATGGGAATGGGCGCGTCGTTTGTGTATATGTGGGTGGTTTCGCTGCTCGAAATGTGGCTTTATAAACCTGTTTTTGTCAGCGGTTTGGGAATGCACTATTTGCAATGGCGCGACAATGTTCATTCTGAAACAGTCGGAAAAATCGCTGATTTCATTTTTAACTTACTCAAAAAAATTAAACAATTCATTTGCACGCAGGCTGTGATGACTGCCCTGCCCTTGTTGAAAACATTGTGGGAACTTTTGCTCAGTAAAATCAAAAAGTAATTCACGTTTTTAATTTTCATTTTTGCGTGATAACGTTTCAATGCGTTATCGCGCATTTCTTTTTGAGCCATTATGAAATTCGCCTTACAAATCAATGCCAGCCCTTATCATTCGTCCGCCAGTTTGACGGCGTTTCGTTTCGCTACCGAAGTTTTGGCGCAACAGCATGAAATTTTTCGCGTGTTTTTTTATCACGACGGTATTTATCACGCACTTAAATCCGCCGCGCCACCTGATGACGAATTCTCACTTTTCAAAAGCTGGTCTGCACTCGCGTTAAAACACGATTTAGATTTAGTTGTTTGTGTTTCGGCGGCGCAATGTCGCGGTTTGATTGATGAAAATGTCGCGGACGGTTTTCGATTGGGCGGTTTGGGGCAATTGCTTGAAGCCACAATTTTAGCCGACCGTTTTTTAGTTTTTGGGTGAAAAAATGATGAAACGTTTTTTATTTGTACTTCGCAAACCCAGTTACGACGGGCTTTATGTGCAGGAAATGCTCGATATTATTTTGACGACAGCCGCATTTGAACAAGAAGTGAGCGTGCTATTTTTGGACGA
>CAZLGN010000118.1:0-6407 GCA_964558865.1 uncultured Methylomagnum sp. | reverse complement strand
TGTAACAGATTGATTATTAAGGCGATTTAAATTGCAAAAATCAACATTCCACCCCGCTCAATGTGGGTTTTTAGTCATCGTTTTAGTCAATTCAAAATAGCGATATTCTATCGCGATTCCCCACACTTTTAATCACACCCATTCTCAATCATCCTAATTGCGCATAAACTCTTTTCAATGCCAACAAAAATGCCTGATTTTCGTCTGACGTTCCAACTGTTACTCGCAAACAATCCTTTAATAATCCACCTTGTGGATGCACATTTTTAATCAGCACGCCTTGTGCTTTGATAGCTTCAAAAATTTTCGTAGCTTGATTTTCAGGCGTTTTGAACAAAATAAAATTCGCGGCACTTTTAAAAGCGGTAATGCCATTTAATGAATTTAACTCGTTCAACATCAGCGTCCGTTCGGCGCAAATCGCCGCTGTTTGTTCATCAAAAACGGCTTTGTGTTCAAACGCGAATTGCACTGTCGTTTGCGTCAATACGTTTATGTTATAAGGCAAACGAATTTTATGTAGTTGTTCAATAATTTCACATTTGCCCGCGATATAACCTAAACGCAACCCCGCTAGACCTAATTTTGAGACCGTTCGCATAACGAGAACATTATTTGCCACCCGATTCATAAAACTGGCGTTATCGGCAAACGGTTCATAGGCTTCATCAATAATTACCAATCCATTCGCGGCATCGATAATTTTGTTTATTGCCTTTTCATCAAATAAATTCCCCGTCGGATTATTTGGATAAGCTAAGAAAATAATCGCGGGATTGTGTTGCTCAATCGCTGCTAGCATCGCTGACAAATCCAACTCGAAATTATCAGTTAGCGAAATGCCGTGATAATTTAACCCCAAATAATCGCTGATTTGTTTATACATTACGAAACTTGGCGTGGTGCTTAAAACGTGGGCGTTTTGTGGCAACGCCATCAGTAACAATTGAATAATTTCATCCGAACCATTGCCGAGCAACACATCGATTTCATCTGGTAACTGATTGAGTGTTTTCAATGTTGCAGCCAATTCACGCGCTTCGGGATCGGGATAGCGATTTAGCAGGCAATTTTTCAACCTTTCCAACCAAATTTGTTTTAATTCGTCTGACCAAGTGTAGGGATTTTCCATTGCATCGAGTTTAATAAAGCCTTTTGCTTCGGCGACGTGATACGCAGATAACGCTAAAACTTCGGGGCGAAAAAGAGTTTGTAGATTGAGTTTTGACATTAAATTTCTAAAAGTGAGAGGAAGAATGAGTGATATTTTAACAGACGAAAGCTGGATGCGTTATGCGATTCGATTAGCACAACGTGCTGAAACGGCTGGCGAAGTACCAGTTGGGGCGGTATTGATAAAAAATGAAAAAGTGCTTGCAGAAGGTTGGAATGCGGTTATTGAAATGCACGATTCAAGCGCACACGCTGAAATTGTAGCGATTCGCCATGCTGGAAAAGTGCTTGAAAATTACCGTTTAATTGATACTACACTTTATGTAACGTTAGAACCGTGCGTGATGTGTATGGGGGCAATTAGCCATGCGCGGGTGAAACGTTTGGTTTTTGGCGCATTTGACGAAAAACGTGGCGCAGTTTGTAATGCTTTAAACTTGAGTAACGCGCCATTTTTAAATCATCATGTCGATTGGCAAGGTGGAATTTTAGAAGAAACGTGTTCGCTATTATTGAAAGATTTTTTTGCGACACGGCGTAAAAATAGCACCCGAATTTAAATTCACATTTTTAAATAAAAAAGCCATAATTTTTGATTGCAGATTTTGAGTAGCTGTGTATAGTTTCACGACTGGCAAAGCTGATTTATTCAGCTTGTTTTTCAGCAACTACATCATATTAGAGAAGGTTTTAAAATGAGTTTTGACTATAAACGTTTATTTAAATTTGAAGTGAACTTAGCGGGCAAACAAAAAAATTACCGTTTGTACGGCGGCGTGGCAGCATTAGTATCATCCGTTTTTCTCGCTAGCATTCCTCTGCTGTTAATCGGTTTAATTTTAACTGCCGAAGGATATGTCGGTTGGTGTCCGATTTGTTCTGCGATTCAAAAATAATCGCCATTTTCAACGCTAGTGCATTACCGCCATCGTGCGGTAGTGCGCTTTGTTCTTACTTCCCTGCCCTACATTTTCTGTGACTACTGTCTATCCAATTCCCGAAAATCACGCGCAACGTTTTATTCTGCATAATGAAGTTCATGCACGTTCGACCATTATTCGAGGTTTGCCAGGTCGCGCCAGTCATTTGGCGTTATCGCGTTCTAATGAAGAAAAAATCCACGAACGTCAGCATTTGAGCCAACTTTGTGAACGTTTTGGCGTTACCGCTCCCGCATTAGATGCTGATCACTTCAGCGCGGCATTTGATACGTTTCAACTTCGTTGGGAACAACATGGCGAATTCAGCACTTATACGTTTTATGTACAAGGTGTTGAAGTGGCACCGTTTTCTGAACCCGCGTTAAAAAAAGTCCCTGTTGATTGGCTTGCGGCATTAACAGGTAAAATTCTGGTCGCAACGCACGCGACGATTTTGCCTGTAAGTGAGAATCCTGATTTGACAGAAGTTGCGCCTTATTTCGCAAATAATCCGCTCGTTGGCTCAACAGTGACGGGCGGTGCAGCATGTGTTTTTACCGATTTTCGAATTCATGTTGACGGGTTCAGTCGGTTTTTGATTGTAAATAATAATTTGCGGGTTGAACAAGGCGCACGTTTAATGAACAGACTTTTTGAAATCGAGGTTTATCGTGTATTGGCGTTATTGGCATTTCCGATTGCTCGCAAACTTTCGCCTGAATTGAAGAAAGCAGATCAACAACTTTACACAATTACTAACACGATGACGCAATCCGCAGGCAATGACGCAAAATTACTCGACGAATTGACGATTCTGGCAGCAGAAATTGAAAATCACGTTTCCAGTAATCATCTACGATTTGCCGCAGCGAGTGCGTATTATAATTTGGTCGAACAACGGTTGATTGATTTGCGCGAAGTGCGAATTCAAGGGATTCAAACCATCGGCGAATTTATCAAACGTCGTCTGGAACCAGCCGTTAATACTTGTCGTTCGACGGCAAATCGATTCACTTCGCTTTCAGAACGGGTTGGTAATACCAGCCAATTATTACGCACGCGCGTGGATATTATTATCGAACGGCAAAATCAAGATTTGCTCACGTCAATGAATTTGCGGGCAAAAATGCAATTGCGAATGCAGCAAATGGTCGAAGGTATTTCAGTCGTAGCGATTACTTATTATGCCGCGAGCTTAATTCGCGCAATGGCTGAAACGCTACACGCACTGGGTTTTCGCGTTAATCCTGAAATCATAGAAGGCGCGGCGGTGCCGTTTATTTTAGTTGGCATTGGTTTAGGTTTTAAGCGCATTCATCACATTATTAAAAATATGTCATAACGGTTTAAAATGAACGCATTGCCCTTATAATCACAGGGTTCAATAATTTTTCCTTTTTATAATTAACAATCAAAATGGCAACTAAAGAAGATTTTTACAAAATACTTGGAGTCGATCGCAACGCGAGCGATGCTGAAATTAAAAAAAGTTATCGCAGTTTAGCGATGAAACATCATCCCGATAGAAACGCGGATAATCCTGAAGCGGCGGAAGTCAAATTCAAACAAATCAAAGAAGCCTACGAGGTTTTGTCTGATCCTAAAAAACGGTCGGCTTACGATCAGTTTGGTCACGCGGGCGTTGATCAATCAATGGGTGGTGGACGTGGTGGTGCTGGTGATTTCGGTGACATTTTTGGCGATATGTTTGGCGATATTTTTGGTGGCAGACGTGGTGGCAACAGTCAGCAAGGTGGGCAACGCGGTTCAGATTTACGTTATAACCTCGAAATCAGCTTAGAGGAAGCCGTTCACGGCACAGAACAAAAAATTCGTATTCCCGTTTTAGTGACCTGCGATAGTTGTTCAGGTTCAGGCGCGAAAGCAGGTTCAGCACCTGTGACTTGCTCAATGTGTCACGGACACGGACAAGTCCGAATGCAGCAAGGCTTTTTCACCGTTCAACAAACTTGTCCAACTTGTCGCGGCACGGGTAAGCAAATCAAAGATCCTTGTGGAAAATGTTACGGTCAAGGGCGTGTCAAAGACGAAAAAACCTTGTCGGCAAAAATCCCCGCTGGTGTGGATACAGGCGATAGAATTCGTCTGTCTGGCGAAGGCGAAGCAGGACAAGTCGGTGCACCATCAGGCGATTTGTATATCGAAATCCAAGTTAGAAAACACGCTATTTTTAATCGTGACGGCGCAAATTTATCATGCGAAGTGCCTATTAGTTTCGTAACAGCATGCTTGGGCGGGGAAATTGAAGTTCCTACGTTAGGCGGCAAGGCAGCGTTAAAAATTCCTGCCGAAACACAAACAGGACAAATTTTTCGATTGCGGAGCAAAGGGGTAAAACCCGTGCGTGGTGGTGCAGTGGGCGATTTAATGTGTACCGTCAAAATAGAAACACCCGTTAAACTAACTACTGAACAAAAATCACTGGTTGTAAAATTAGGCGAATCGCTTTCAAGTGGTGGCACGCATCACAGCCCCCAAGAATCATCATGGCTAAATGGCGTAAAAAACTTTTTTGATAAATTAACAGGGTAAATTTATGATGCGAATTGCAGTAGTTGGCGCGACGGGACGAATGGGTTTGTGTTTAATGAAAGCCGCATTTTTGAATAACAAAACCAAATTGACCGTAGCGATTGCACGCGAAGGAAGCGACTCGATAGGCAAAGATGCAGGTATGTTGGCGGGAATTGGAACACTTGGTGTAAATGTAAGCGACGATTTAGCCGCAAAGTTAAATGATTTCGATGTATTGATTGATTTCACGCGCCCCGATATTTCAATGAAATATATTGAACTTTGCCGCCAAGCAGGCAAAAAAGTTGTTATTGGTACAACAGGTTATAGCGAAATTCAAAGAGCTAAAATTATTCAAGCAGCACAAGATGTTTCAATTGTATTTGCCCCAAATTTTAGTGTCGGCGTAAATTTGTCGCTAAAGCTACTTGAAATGGCAGCAAAAGTCATGGGGGATTACACGGACATCGAAATAATCGAAGCGCATCATCGCCACAAAGTTGATGCGCCATCTGGCACAGCTTTGCGTATGGGCGAAGTTGTTGCAAAAACATTAGGACGCGATTTAGAAACCTGTGCAATTTATGGACGTGAAGGCAATACGGGCGAACGTAATAAAAAAACGATTGGTTTTTCTACGATTCGGGCGGGTGATATTGTTGGCGAACATACTGTGATGTTTGCAGATGAAGGAGAACGTTTAGAAATTACCCATAAAGCAACGAGCAGAATGACATTTGCAAATGGTGCAGTACGAGCAGCACACTGGCTAGAAACTAAAGAAAATGGATTGTTTGATATGCAAAATGTGTTGAATTTAGTTTAAATTTTAGGCAAAAAAAAACGCCTGTTTGGCGGGCGTTTTTTGAAACAGAATGACTTCTTTTCTTTACGCTTCGCGATCTACAAGCTCGACATACGCCATTGGCGCATTATCGCCTGATCTAAAACCGCATTTCATGATGCGTAAATAACCACCTGCTCTGCTTTTGTAACGAGGCCCCAATTCGTTAAACAATTTGGTCACCATGTCACGATCACGCAAACGCGCGAAGGCTAAACGTCTTTTTGCAACACTGTCTTCTTTTGACAGCGTAATTAGGGGTTCAGCAAAGCCTCTGAGTTCTTTTGCTTTTGGCAAAGTGGTTTTGATCAACTCGTGTTTAAATAATGAGTTTGCCATGCTAGTGAACAGTGCTTTTCGACGGCTACTATTCATGTTAAGTTGTCTACCAGATTTACGATGTCTCATATTTTAAAATAACCTAAAAATTAGTGTGATATGGATTGATTATGTTCGGCGAGTCCTTCAGGCGGCCAACTTTCGAGGCGCATTCCGAGTGACAACCCCTTCAACGCCAAAATATCCTTAATTTCAGTCAAAGACTTTCTACCTAGATTGGGCGTTTTCAATAATTCAACTTCTGTGCGTTGAATCAAATCACCGATGTAAAAAATGTTCTCTGCTTTCAAACAATTTGCTGAACGCACTGTCAACTCTAAATCGTCAACAGGACGCAATAAAACTGGGTCAATCGATTCGTCTGGTGATGCGTATTCTACCCGAGGTTGCTCGCTCACTTCCTTGAAATCAACAAAAACAGAAAGTTGATCATGAATAATCGATGCAGCAAGTTTAACCGTTTCCTTCGGATCAACCGTGCCGTTTGTTTCCAAATCGATAATTAATTTGTCTAAATTTGTACGTTGTGCGACTCGTGTACTTTCCACTTGATAAGCAACACGTAAAACAGGACTGAAAGAGGCATCTAAATGCAA
>CAZLGN010000117.1:0-6458 GCA_964558865.1 uncultured Methylomagnum sp. | reverse complement strand
CTGCCTCGTCTGTT
The DNA here is from genome assembly GCA_964558865.1 of uncultured Methylomagnum sp. Taxonomy (GTDB): domain Bacteria; phylum Pseudomonadota; class Gammaproteobacteria; order Methylococcales; family Methylomonadaceae; genus UBA10906. The sequence goes on along the minus strand of CAZLGN010000117.1, from coordinate 6,444 downwards.
TCAACCGTTTCTACAAAACCGCAACTTTTTTGAGGACATATCTTCTGAATACCGTGTTTTTTACTTTCTTTGAGCGTTAAAACTGCCCAATGGCATTTTGGACAAGGCTCATTGATTGGCAAATTCCACAGCGCGTAATCGCATGTCGGATAATTTTCACAGGAATAAAAAATTTTTCCATTACGCGATTTTCGTTTGAAAATCTGTCCTTTATTGCATTGTGGACAAGTTACGCCCGTATCAATTGGCTTTTCAATCGGTTCAATATAACGGCAAGTAGGATAACTGGTGCAACCAATAAACTTTCCGAATTTACTACTTTTATAAACGAGCGGTGAACTACATTCAGGACATTCTCGACCATCAACAAGTTCTGGTTCAATCGATGCAGAATCCGTCAAATTTCGAGTGTAATTACACGTTGGATAATCCGTGCAGCCAATAAAACGTCCATTGCGTCCCAAACGAATCGATAACGCTTTGCCGCATTGTGGACAAAGTTCATCAATCGCTTCCTGTGTCACGTCTTTACGTTGCACGGTAGCTTCTTTTTCAATGACCAATTCGCCAAACGGTTTCCAAAAACTGTGCATCAACGGAATCCACGACTTTTCACCTCGCGCCACCGCATCTAATTCATCTTCTAAATTCGCGGTGAAACTGTAATCAACGTATTTTGTGAAATGTTCCGTCAAAAATTTATTCACAATTCGCCCCACATCCGTCGGATGAAAACGCTTTGTTTCCAGCGTCACATATTCACGATTTTGGAGTGTGGAAATAATCGACGCATACGTTGAAGGACGACCAATTCCGTGTTCTTCCAACGATTTAACTAAACTCGCTTCACCATAACGTGGCGGTGGTTCAGTGAAATGTTGTGCAATTAAAACATCGTTTAATTGAACACTATCGCCTTCTTTTAAGGCTGGTAAGAAATTTTCTTTGTCATCGCCCTCTTTGGAATCGTCTTTGCCTTCGAGATAAACTGCCATAAAACCAGGATTCGCTACCGATGAGCCTGTGGCACGAAAAACGTGTTTTCCGTCAGTGCAACTCAAATCAATCGCCACGCTGTTCAATGTCGCGTGAATCATTTGGCAAGCAATCGTGCGTTTCCAAATCAATTCATAAAGTTTGAATTGTTCAGCCGTCAAAAATGTTTTTATTTCACTCGGTAAATAACGCGCAGATGTTGGGCGTACCGCTTCGTGAGCTTCTTGGGCATTTTTCGATTTCGTTTTATAAACATTCGGTTCTTTCGGCACATTTTCCGCGCCGTAAGTTTCGCTAATTAACGCGCGAATATCCGCTACCGCATCCGCAGATAAATTCACCGAATCGGTACGCATATAAGTGATTAAGCCTGCTGTTTCGCCACCGACCTCGATACCTTCATACAATTGTTGCGCGACCGTCATGGTGCGTTTGGTGGTAAAACCCAATTTTCGCGCCGCTTCTTGCTGCAATGTTGACGTAATAAACGGTGGCGCGGGGTGACTTTTGCGTTGTTTCTTTTCGAGTTTTTCAACTGTTAATTTACCATTCGCGTCTTCAAGCAAAATTTGCCGCGTTTGCGTAGCTAAATCTTCATTATTGAGACTAAATTGAGTGATTTTTTCGCCATTGAATTGAGTGAGTTTAGCTTTGAAATTCTGCTCTAAGGCAAACACCGCCGCATCAGTTGACCAGTATTCGCGCGTTTGAAAGGCTTCAATTTCCAATTCCCGTTCAACGATTAAACGCAGCGCAGGACTTTGAACCCGACCCGCCGATAAACCACGACGAATTTTTTTCCACAACAACGGCGACAACTTAAAACCAACCAAATAATCCAAAGCACGACGCGCTTGTTGCGCGTGAACCAAGTCATAATTAAGTTCTGACGGTTCAGCAATCGCTTCAGTTACGGCTTTTTTGGTGATTTCATGAAATGCGACACGGTGAACGGCTTTGTTTTTTAGCAGATTTTTTTCGTTCAATAATTCCAATAAATGCCATGAAATCGCTTCACCTTCTCTATCAGGGTCAGTCGCTAAATAAAGCGTATCCGCAGGTTTTAAGGCTTTGGTAATCGCTTGAATATGACGTTGATTACGTTCTACAATTTCGTATTTCATCGCAAAATCATTTTGCGGATCAACTGCGCCTTCTTTCGGTACTAAATCACGAACATGACCATAAGAAGCGAGAACTTGGAAGTCTTTTCCAAGATATTTTTCAATGGTTTTAGCCTTCGCTGGTGATTCAACAATGACGAGATTTTTACTCATTTAATCTATTCCGTTTGATAAAAATTTAATGCACATACGTTGGCAACAAGTCATAAACAATGTCTTCCATTCTGGCGAGGGCGAGTTCTTCATCTGGTTGATTGAGCAACACAATTAACACAATCCATTTCAATTTATCGATGGTCAACACCTCTTCCAAGGCAATCGCCCGATCTAAAATCAGCTCGCGGTTAATGGAATTTAAAATGCCAGTGCGTTCCAACGTCATCATCAAATCTTGGCATTCAACGTCCAAACGTTCTTTTTCAAACGGACTAAAAATACGGAATGATGACGATGCTTGTGGCTGAATATCTATCTCGTCTTCATAAACTAAAGATTCCAACCAATCAAAGGCGCGAACCACATCTTTATGACCAAAACCTGCTTCTAATAACTCGGTTTTCATCAAATCATTATCTGGCGGAATTTCATTTTCTTCGTCCATATAGTTTTCAAAAAGGTACATCAGGACATCAAATATATTTTCTTTCATAATTCCAAATTATTTTACGCGGATATAACAACCGCCAGCGGTGGCTTCAACATAGCCTTGGAGTTCTAACATTAAGAGTTGCGCGGCAATCGTGTCTACAGATTGTGCGGAACTTTCGACCAAATCATCAATCGATGTTGGGTTAAACATAACTAGATTCAATAATGTTTGCCCGTCTAGGTCAAGTAATGATTGTTCTGGCTCTGACCGCAAAGAGCTAATACGTTGTTTATATTGGCTTAACTCATCAATAATATCTTGAGGGGATTCGACAAGTTTTGCGCCTTCTTTAATCATCGCATTGCAGCCGCGCGAAAGGGGGCTATAAATCGAGCCTGGAATCGCAAACACTTCGCGATTTTGTTCTAACGCCATTCGCGCAGTAATCAGCGAGCCGCTTTTTTGTGCGGCTTCAACCACCAATAAACCTTGACACAAACCGCTAATAATTCGATTTCGGCGTGGAAAATTAGACCCTTTCGCCGTTGTACCTGGTGGAAATTCTGAAACCATCGCGCCCGTATTCACAATTTCTAACGCTAAATCCCGATTACTTGATGGATAAACGCGATCTAAACCTGTTCCCGCAACGGCAATTGTAAAACCAGCGGCACTCAATGCGCCTTGATGAGCTGTGGCATCAATGCCTAACGCCAAACCGCTGGTAATCGCAAAACCGTATTTACTCAATTCAAACGCAAAATCAAACGCTGTTTTATTGCCCAACGCCGAGGGATTGCGACTGCCAACAATCGAAATTTGCGGATAAATCAAAATCTGTGGATTTCCACGAACAAACAATAAAGGCGGCGGATCATAAATTTCTTTCAGCGCATCGGGATAAAGTGAATGGGTGATTTTTAAAACATCATTATTGGGTTTCGCCAGCCACTCTAAATCGTAATCGACTTGCGCCCAATCGAATCCTACAATCGCATTAGCAAGATTTTTCTTGATTCCCCAATCGAGTAATTCGGCTTCAGTGACAGCAAAAATTTCTTCGGGCGTGTGTTCTTCAATTAAGTTTGCAAACGTTTTGCAACCAATACCTTCAATGCGTAATAACGCCAACCAGTATTTAATATCGTCGTCTTCACAGTTTAATGTTTTCAATGTGTTTTCACTTCGTCCAAACGTTTAATATCGTGTTTTGATTCCATAACTAGCGCGTAACTCAAGTGTTCAAATAGGCGAAAAATCATAATTTTCCCCGACATTTCGTCAGGCAATTGCACTTCGGTAGCATCATTTTTGACAGGATCCACAATCCGTTTTCCTTTTTGATAAATCGTTAATTCGTGACCTGTAATCAAACCGTCTGCGCTACCTTTGTCGATAACGACAACGCTATATAAACCGATTAACGCCATGCCGTCTTTCACGCCGATAATGTGACCATCGACATTTTGTTCAGGCGGTTTTGGAAAAAAGTTCAGTGTGTTTTCAACTTCAGGACTGGGCATAATGCGATCGCCTGTGCGAATTTCATGCGTGCCTTTTGTAATCACCAACGTTGCGGGATCGCCGTCATTTAACAGCGTTGCAGAAGCAATGTATTTCGCTTCGATACCTAAAATGGCATTGGTATCGGCGGCTTGATATGTTTCGCCAGCACGATAAATGGTGTACGTTTTCGCCACGGCATCCGTTAGATTTTTGACATAAATTTTATCGCCTGTTCCCGCTAATAAATGCCCTTCGTGAAAACCAACAACATACGGCGCGTTGTCTAATTCTTCTTGCGAAACCACTTTTGGTGAAGACAAAAACGCCGAAATTTCATCGTGTGGAATCAGGTTTATAGGCTTTTCAAGTTCACTTTCACGCGCACACGGTAACACTTTGTTATTTTTATCGAGCAGAAAACTTTGTCGTCCTTTTTCATATTCACTCGGTTTTAACACACAAGGTTTATCAGTGCGTAAATCTTGCGGACGCGATAAACTCAAGGAAGGTTCACCATTTAGCAAACTGAAATAAACCGTGTCGTTCGGGTAAATTAAATGTGGATTTTTAATTTGGGCATTATTTTTCCAAAGCTCTTTCCATTGCCAAGGATGTTTTAAGAATTTCCCTGAAATATCCCAGAGGGTGTCACCTTTCACAACGGTATATTTTTCGGGATGGGTAGGATTTAAAGCAATTTCATCAGCGTGACTTAGCGTCAAAATGCAACATACTGAAATAAAGCCAATAAGGGAACGAAGCGTTGAATGTGTATTTTTCATGTGTGTTGATTGGGTAAAATTCATCCATTTTTTTAAACAACATACATTATGTTCAAATTTCTACAAAACGAACATCTAAATCTAAACAGATGGTGACAATTGATTGATCTTTGAAACAAAAGCCTTTTTACTTTCCATTAACTTCGTCAGCGTTTCTAATGCACGCGGTTCATCCACCGTTAAATCCTGTAAAAATGCTTCGTTATTATCCCGAATCCACGTCAACGGCATTTCCCACCATGCTAAATTTAACAACGCTTCGCGCACTTTTTCAGAAAAACGAAACCGAATCAATTTCGCAGGCGTTCCCGCATAAATACCATAAGGTTCACTATGAAAATTAGGGGGCAACAACGCTCGCGCTCCAATCACACAACCGTTTTCAATAATGCCACCACCAAGCATCATCATTTCATCACCAATCCACACATCATTTTTGATAATCGAATCTGCGTATTGTGGTTGAGCCGCATTTTTTAAGTCCATGCCTAAAACAGAAAACATCGCGGTCGAAATCGTCCGCATTTCATGTTGACCGTTCAGCAGAAACTTCAATCGTAAGCCCCCCGATACGAAGCGTCCACAATGTAGATTTTGTAAGCCAGCGTCATATTTCACCATCGAACCTACGCCAAAACCTGAGCATTTGCCAATATAAAATTTGCCGTTGATATTTTCTGTTTGATCGAGCCAATTACGAAAAAAACCGTGTGGAATTGAACTCGCTCCACCTTGCGAATAGTTCAAAATTTGAAATTGTTCAGCCCAGCGGTGATTTTTGTCTACGCCTGAGAAATCGGGTTCTGTGATGATTTGCATAAGTATTTTTAAAGTATGTCGTCGTGAAACGTTTTAAAGGTGTTGGGTAAGTTTTCAAACATGATTGTTCTCTATTTTGCAGTTAGTTCATCAATTTGTTGATATAAATTTTTTAATCGTTGCGTTCGGGAATTAACAAATATCGCGTCAACTGTGAGCAAATTTGACCATTCAGAAGTACGTTCACCACAAATCACATTTTTGGTTGAAGGATCATTAGCATCTTGAATATGCACTTCTAAATAAACTCTATCGGTTAAATCCGTGTTTGGTGGCGATTCATGCCACGCGGCTGAGTGCATATAGCTAATGCACAATAAAAAGATGTCCAATAGCGGCGGCACTAATAAAAAGCTCCTCAACAGATAATTTCATTTTGTTACGAATGGATTTAATTTGCGCCCATGTATGCTCAATTGGATTGAAATCAGGAGAGTAAGCAGGTAAAAATTCAGCAATACATCCAGCGTCTTGAATAGCTTTTATAATATCTTCACGTTTATGAAACGAAGCATTGTCCATCACAATAACACTTCCAACAGGTAATTTTGGCAATAAATCTTGTGTAACCCAAGCATTCACTACCGTACACTTTTTTGAAAGATGGTTGAAAAATCGTAACCAATTG
>CAZLGN010000116.1:0-6533 GCA_964558865.1 uncultured Methylomagnum sp. | reverse complement strand
GATATTCGCAAAATTCGTGACGGTGCAAATGTTGAAGATTTAATGCGACAATCTGAATTAAGTTACGACGAAGCGGCATTGTTGATTCGTTTGCATGGCAAAGCATAAATTTAAAAATTGAAAAACTTGAGAGAAAACATTGTGAATGAAGAAAACAAAAGCGGTTTAAATTACAAAGATGCGGGTGTCGATATTGCAGCAGGAAATGCGCTGGTTGAACGGATTAAACCAATTGCCGCAAGAACACGCATTCCTGGAGTGATGGCAGGATTAGGCGGTTTTGGTTCTTTATTTGAATTACCCTTGGACAAATATAAAAATCCTGTTTTAGTTTCGGGTACAGATGGGGTTGGTACAAAATTAAAATTAGCGATTGATTCAGGCATTCATAATACGGTTGGCATTGATTTGGTTGCAATGTGTGTGAATGACATTATTGTTCAAGGTGCAGAACCGCTATTTTTCTTAGATTATTTTGCAACAGGAAAATTAGACGTAAATACCGCCGCGTACGTCATTGAAGGCATTGGCAAAGGTTGTGAAATCGCTGGAGCGGCATTAGTTGGTGGTGAAACTGCCGAAATGCCGAATATGTACGCTGATGGTGATTACGATTTAGCAGGATTTTGTGTTGGGATTGTCGAAAAATCAGAAATGCTCGACGGTAGCAAAGTGAATGTTGGGGACAAATTGATTGGTTTAGCTTCTTCGGGCGCACATTCCAACGGTTATTCATTGATTCGCAAAATTATTGAACGCAATCAAGCCTCGTTGGACGAACCATTTGACGGCAAAACTTTGGGTGAAACGTTGTTGGCTCCGACGCGAATTTACGTTAAATCGTTACTGGCGTTAATCAAAAAAATTCCTGTTCACGCTTTGGCGCATATTACGGGCGGTGGTTTGACAGAAAATTTACCGCGTGTGATTCCTGATAATTTGAACGCGCAAATTGATTTAAAATCGTGGCAATTCCCCGCTATTTTCGATTGGTTACAAAGCAACGGCAATGTGTCGCAAGCCGATATGTTAATTACATTCAATTGTGGCGTTGGAATGGTGATTTGTGTTGCGCCTGAGGACGAAGCGGCGACGTTGACTTTACTTGCAGAACTAGGCGAAACGGCATTTGTGATGGGCGAAATTATCGCAGGTGAAGGCAAAGCTGAAGTGCGTTACAACTAACGTACAAAACGGGCGCGAACTCACGCGCCCACCTATTTAAAGTCCTTCCCACGGCGTATAAAGCCCTGTTACATCCACGCCAAACATATCTAAAACACGTCCAATTGTTTCATTTACCATTACGGTAAGTGAATCGGTTTTGTTATAAAAAGCGGGCATGGGCGGAAAAATAATACCGCCCATTTCAGTTACAATTCCCATATTCCGAATGTGTATCAAATGTAACGGCGTTTCGCGTGGCATGACGACTAAACGTCGCCGCTCTTTCAAAACGACATCCGCACCACGCGAAATTAAATTATCCCCAAAACCATGCGCGACAGCCGCTAAAGTTTTCATTGAACACGGCGCGATAATCATGCCTTCGGTTTTAAAACCACCACTCGCAATCGTTGCCGCAATATCGTGAATACCATGCGTAAAATCTGCCAGCACGCTTAAATCATCGCGCGTAATGTCCAGTTCGTGTTTTAAATTCACCAAACCCGCTGACGAAATCACTAAATGCGTTTCCCATTCAGGTTGATTTTGTAAAACCTGCAACATTCGCACGCCATAAATTGCGCCTGTTGCCCCCGTTATCGCAATGATTAAGCGTTTTTTACTGCTCATTTCACGTCGTCTTTCTTTTTGAATTTAAATTCATTGGAAGTCGATTTCGTTGCATCTGCTGTTGCTTTTGTTGCCTCGCCTTCAATAATTTTTTCTTTATCATCGTGATGCGGCTCTTCTGCCTCGCCTTGTCCTTTTTTCATTTCAGAACGGAAATTGCGAATCGCTGCGCCGACATCACCACCGACGTTGGTTAATTTTTTTGTACCAAATAATAAAACGATGATGCCTAAAATTAAGGCTAATTGCATAACACTGAAGTGCATTTTTTTCTCCTATTGTTCACGTTGGGCTTTTTCCTCAAAGCCCGATAAGCCAAAACGGCGTTGTAATTCGTTTAAAACATCATTGGGATGTAAACCTTGCTGCGCTAATAAAACCATGCAATGAAACCATAAATCCGCCGTTTCATAGATAATTTGTTCCGCGTTACCGTCTTTTGCGGCAATAACGACTTCGGTAGCTTCTTCACCAATTTTTTTCAAAATGGAATTTAGCCCTTTTTCGTACAAACTGGCGACGTAAGATTTATCGCCAGTTTGGTCTTTGCGCTGTTCTAAAACTTGCGCGAGTTGAATTAGTGTGTTGTTCATACTTTTTCATCAATTCAATTAAGTAATTACTGTGGGTTTTGTCCAGCCAGTAAGTTGTTTAACTTGGCAGAATTTTTCAGCCAGTTCAATCAATATAGCTAATGCGATTTGGGGATCTTGATTGTGTTTTGTGGCATCGGGTTCAAAGCGTTCGACGTAAATTCGTAGCGTTGCACCAACTGTTCCCGTACCTGATAAACGGAACACAATGCGCGAGCCATTTTCAAAACCAATTCTGAAGCCTTGATTTGCACTTGTGCTGCCATCAATTGAATCATGATAGCAAAATTCGTCGGCATATTTCACAACGTAATTGCCAAAAACTTGTCCTGCTAACGTTGTAATTTGTTCGCGCAAACTCTCCATAATTCGGTTGGCAATTTCAGTATCCACCGCTTCATAATCGTGGCGGCTATAAATATCACGTCCAAATTTTTGCCAATGTTCATGCACGATTTCTGCAACTGATTGACGACGACGAGCAATCAAATTTAACCAAAATAACACTGCCCACAGTCCGTCTTTTTCTCGGACGTGTTGCGAACCTGTGCCGAAACTTTCTTCGCCACAGAGCGTGATTTTGTCAGCATCGAGTAAATTACCAAAAAATTTCCAGCCTGTTGGCGTTTCGTAGCAGGGAATTTTATAACTTGCTGCAACTCTATCAACGGCTTGACTTGTCGGCATTGAACGCGCCACACCTTTTAAACCTGCCGCATAAGCGGGAATTAACGTGGCGTTTGCCGCTAAAATCGCCAAACTGTCGCTGGGCGTAACGAAAATACCTTTGCCCATAATCATATTGCGATCGCCGTCACCGTCAGAAGCTGCGCCAAACGTCGGCGCATTTTCACTAAACATCAAATCCGCTAATTCATGGGCATGAATTAAATTCGGGTCGGGATGATGTCCGCCAAAATTTTCAAGTGGCGTGCCGTTCTGCACAGAATTTTCGGGTGCGCCAAGCAAATCAACCAAAATACGTTTCGCATAATTGCCTGTTACCGCACTCATTGCGTCAAATGATAAGGTAATAAAACCATTTTGAATGCTTTGTTTCAGTAAGTCGAAATCGAAAATCGATTGCATCAATTCGGCGTAATCATTCACCGAATCGATTATAGTAATTTTTAACCCCTCAATTTCCTGCGAGCCAACATCGTCCAAATTCACGTCTGGCAAATCGGCAATTTTGTAGCTTTCAAGAATTTTGCTACGTTCAAAAAATGCCAATGTGTCTTTTTCGGGAGCAGGACCACCGTTACTGACATTGTATTTGATGCCAAAATCTTCGTTTTCGCCTGCGGGATTGTGACTTGCAGACAAAATCAAGCCGCCAAACGCGCCGTATTTACGAATGATGTGCGACGCAGCTGGCGTGGAAAGAATACCGTTTTGCCCAATAATCAACTCACCAAATCCGTTTGCGGCGGCAATTTTGATAATAATTTGAATTGCTTCGCGGTTGAAATAACGCCCGTCACCGCCAATTACTAACGATTTACCTTGAAAATCAGGCAACACATCGAAAATCGATTGCACAAAATTTTCCAAATAACCACGCTGTTTAAAGACTTTCACTTTTTTACGCAAACCTGAAGTGCCAGGATTTTGGTCTTGATAAGTTTGAGTAGAAATCGTTTTTATGTGCATAATAATCCTCGAAAAGTTGGTATGGGTGTTGCTGGTTAAAAGTACACCAAAACGTTTTTAAAGTGTAGAGGAAATATGTTACGCGCTTATTTATTGTTATGCCTGAGTTTATTTGCCGTTTCAGCCATCGCGGCAACGGAAATTCACCCAAATCAAATTTGGTTATTAGTTGATACAAAAGCCAAAAAAATTGAAGTTAAAAAAGGAGAACAGACGGTTGAAACGCTTGATCACGTTGCAATTGGACGTGGTGGAGCTGGGTTTAAAACGCATCGAGGCGATAATATCACGCCACATGGTGAATATCACATCGGTTGGATTGGTGATAAAAGTACGTTTCGTCGATTTTTTGGATTGACTTACCCATCGATTGAAGATGCAGAAAATGCAATCCAAAAAGGCGTTATTAACGAAGGACAATACAAACGGATTGTTCACGCTCATGAATTGGGTCAAATTCCACCACAAGACACGCCGTTAGGGGGGCAAATTGGGATTCATGGTCTAGGAAGTGCTGATGCACGAGTACATGAAGTTTTCGATTGGACGCATGGTTGTATTGCATTAACAAACACGCAAATCGACCATTTAAGCCAAATTGTTGATACTGGCACACTCGTTAAAATAAAATAAAACTGGAAAATATGGCTATGGGTAGTTAAAATTAAACCCAGCTATAGGTTGTTTTTGTAGTAAAAATTCTCGTTAAGTTCTCATTTTAGATAGGAAAACCCCATGAAAAAATTCGTTAAATTAGCAATGGTTGCTTTAGTTGCAAGCGTAGTTGTAGGTTGTGCAAGCACTGACGACATTACCCATTTACAATCACAAATTGATACATTGAAAACATCAGTTGCACAAGCATCAGCTGACGCAAACAGCGCACAAAGCGCAGCTGCTGATGCAGCTTCACGCGCTGCGGCAGCAGAATCAGCTGCAAACCGTGCAGCTCAATATGCTCAAGATACAAACAGTAAATTGGACAGCATGTTTAAAAAATCAATGATGAAATAATCATTGCTTTGTTGCTGATGAAAACCCTGTGAGTCCGCTCACAGGGTTTTTTTTTACTATCATTTTCTGACCCAGAACTTTTAAAAATGCGTTTAATTCGAGGTTTTTCACACGATTTACCGCCTTTTCCAAATGGCTGTATTTTGACAATTGGTAATTTTGACGGCGTACATTTAGGACATCGTGCGGTAATTGAAATACTGGCTGCTCGCGGAGACGAATACAATTTACCTACAGCAATTATGCTGTTTGAACCCCAACCGTTGGAATACTTTTTAGCCGACAATGCACCGTCACGTTTGATGCGTTTAAGAGAAAAAATGCTCGCGTTAAATACGTTACCAGTTGATAACGTAGTCATCGTTCGTTTCAATCGTGCGCTGGCAGATTACGAACCCGAACAATTTATTCAAGAAATTTTGGTATCGAAATTAAACGTTAAACATTTGGTGATTGGCGACGATTTTCATTTTGGTAAAGCGCGACGCGGTAATTTTAATTTGCTCAAAAAACAAGGTGCGATGCTGGGTTTTACGCTTGAAAAATCAACTTCGTATCGATTGGCGGATTTTCGTGTTAGTAGCACACGCATTCGTGATGCGTTAAACGCAGATGATTTGGTGCAAGCACGGCAATTTTTGGGGCAAGATTATTCAATTTGTGGGCGAGTTGCTCAAGGCGATAAACTTGGGCGGACGTTAGGTTTTCCGACCGCAAATGTTAAAATGTTGCGCCGAAATACACCGATTCGCGGCGTTTTTGCGGTAACAATGACAGGTATTGATAATCGAGAATTTCGAGGCGTAGCAAATGTCGGTGTTCGTCCAACCATTGATGGTGATCACAAAGTTATTCTGGAAACACATTTGTTTGATTTCAACCAAGATATTTATGGGCGTTATGTCAGCGTGCAGTTTAAACACAAATTGCGACACGAAATGCGCTTTGGCTCACTTGAAGAATTACAAGCTCAAATTCGTACCGATGTAATAGCGGCAAAAAAATTTTTTGCGATCAAAAATTAGGTTGCCCTCGAAATTTTTTCTTCGTATTATCAAAAACGTGCTGTCATAATCCTGTCATTTTAGATTCTCATAATAATTACAATCATTACTTCATTTTTTCAACGAGACACCATCATGAAAAACTTTTTAAAAAACAAATTGTTAGTTGCTGCAATGGGTTTGTCGGCAAGTTTAATTAGCGTTAGCGCAAGTGCAGTGCAAACGGTTGAGGCAGGCATCCCTGAATATCAAAAATCCAGCGGCGTTGCAGGCAATTTGTCTAGCGTTGGTTCTGATACCTTAGCGAATTTAATGACTTTGTGGGCAGAAGAATTTAACCGCGTTTACCCAAACGTCAATATCCAAATTCAAGCGGCTGGCTCCTCAACTGCACCGCCAGCTTTAACCGAAGGTACTTCAAATTTAGGGCCAATGAGTCGTGAAATGAAAGACGACGAGTTAGAAGCCTTTG
>CAZLGN010000115.1:0-6596 GCA_964558865.1 uncultured Methylomagnum sp. | reverse complement strand
CCTGTTTTCCGTAAGCAAGTGCGGCAGGTGACGCATCTTCAAAATCAGACAAAATGCCGTCGTCGTGAAAAAGTACGCCATCGAAATTGCAGTATTTGCCTAAATCTTCATAAATTTGTGCCACATATTCACGCGCATCCGCGTTAAACGGTGAAAGACGGGTGTAAATGTGACTCGATTGTTGTACTTTTCCGTCTTTAAATTCTTGAACGTACCACGATTTTTCAATGTCTTTGCTTTGATACGCCATAATCGGTAGCCACGCATAAACTCGAACCGCCGCGCGTTTTTTGAGTTGCCACGCAACGCGATTAAATAAATCTTGGCGCACGGGCAAATGACGATTTGGAAAATATAATGCTTCCGCATTGCCGTCACCGTCAGGGTCAGCAAAGGCTTGTAAATACACGTTATTGATGTGCATTTCTTTAATCCGTTGCACAAGCAAGCCGATATTTTTTTCTGTTTGCTCTGGGTCTTTGTCGTACAAATAATCCATATCAACATGCGCCACACGCGCGGCTTGTTCAGTTCGTAAGCCTGTCAAAATTTCGGCAAATTTCGGTACTTTCGGGTCATCAACAATAATCAAACGCCGCAAAACATTTAAATTTGCCAGCGTGTTAAAGCCATCAACTAAACCCATCGTGATTTGAAAACCCGCTTCTTTTGCCGCAGAAATAGTAATTTGATTATGCTCACCATAAGGCCAAACCATAACGCGCGGACGAATTCCCGCGTGTTGAAAAATAAAATCCGCGCTTTTAAACATTTCAGTACGAATTCGGGCGCGATATTGTTCGTCATTTTCGTAAATCAACATTGGGTCATCATAAAAGCGCGTCACGGTTGCTGCTTGTGTATTTCCTTGAGGATTCGCAACGATACCGTTATGAAAGCTGTAAGTATGTGAAGCAATTTCAACTAAACCTGAATTTGCGACTTCTCGCACTTGCTCCCAATTCATTAACGGTTTACCAGGTTCGTCAGCAGTGACTTCGCCTTCCATCCATTTGCCAACGAGCGCAACAGACGCGGGATAATGATATTTTTTAAGCAATGGAAAAACTTTAGTGTAAAAACTCAAATAACCATCATCGAATGTAATTAAAACGGCTTTTTCAGGCAACGTTGATTTCCCCGCCGCTGCATCTAAAACGTTTTGTACACTGACAACGGCATAATTATTTTTTTTAAGCCAAACGAATTGATCTTCTAAAAAATGTTTGTTCGCTTCCATTCGATCAAACGGCGCGACAATATCTTCTTCGTCAATAATGTCGTGATAATTTAAAACCAAAAAATGCCCGTCTTTAGCAAAAGCAAACGGATTAAAAAGTAACAATGCGGCAAAAAAAACAGCGAGTTTTAAACGGATAAATTTCATTTAGGTGCGCTCAATTCTAAGAAATGACGAGGTTTATTGATAACAGATGGCGAACTTTCTGTTTTAGGTTGTGGAAATACCCGCAAATTTGATGCCGAATTGTTTTTCGATGTGGGTAAATTTTTTGAAGCTGGCGTTACCGATGATTCGTCTTCGTCAAGCAAATCAATATCATCTTCGGCGGAAATTTTGCCATCATTCACAAGGTATTCACGGCGTTGTTGATAGGCATTTTTAATGAAATTGTAACGATCGTTGCCTGCCGCTTCATTCACCATTTTTTCAGCTCCCATCAAATTCGCACGAGTATTCGTGGCATCAACAGCGTTCAAACTAGACGTTGCTGCCGTAATGGCAATGCCACCACCAAATAAAAAGGTGTAATTAAAAGGATTCAATACTGCATCGCCTAGCATTCCCGCCATATCACGCGGTGAACTTGCGCCAAAAAATGGCAGCATTAAAAAATCCCCCGACGGAACGCCCCAAAATCCCAACGTTTGTCCAAAATCTTCATTGTGTTTGGGTAAATCAATCATTCCTGCAACGTCGAAAATACCTAAACCACCCGCCGTTGTGTTGACAATAAAACGACCTGCATCCATACCGCTTTGTGTCATTTTAAATTGCAATAAATCATTCACCGTTACGCCGATGTCGTCGATATTATTGAAAAAATTTGTTACGCCTTTTTCAAGAATATCGGGTGTTGCCCACATATAACCTTTTGCAATTGGCTTTAAAATTGCCGAATCCAAACTTTCGTTAAATGCGTAAATGCTACGATTAAAATCCTCAAACGTGTCGTTTTTTTTTGCAGAAATTGTGTCTTTAACGGGCGCATTTGAACACGCAACGCTTAAAAGTACGCAAGTTGTGATGAAAATTTTTCGTGAAGTCATAAAGATTGTGAGATAAAGCGAGAGAGCGTTTTTTGAATGGTGCTATTTTACGGGTTTAAGCGTTTTGCGCGTGTAATTTTTTGCAAATCTATTTTTGATTTCGTTTTGTAAATTTAGATTTTTGGCTAATTGAATTTTGTTTTTTTAGAGCTTGTTGAACCACAATCCTTTGCGTATTCGACAAGCGCAGAGATTAAGATTGAACGGGACGTTTATCTAATTTACGTTGCAAAGAACGACGGTGCATATTTAACGCGCGGGCTGCTGCGGAAATGTTACCGTCGTGCTGCATCAATACTTTTTGAAGATGCTCCCATTCCAATCGTTTCACTGACAAGGGTATATCGCTAATCGTTGCGGATGAATCACCTTCATTTTTAAGTAGAGCAGTCACAATTTCATCAGCATTCGCAGGCTTTGTTAAATAATGGGTTGCCCCCAATTTAATCGCTTCCACCGCCGTTGCAATACTCGCAAACCCTGTCAACATCAAAATTCGTGTATTGTCATCGAGTGAAATCAGTTTTTTCACCAATTCCAAACCCGATTCCAAACCGATTCGTAAATCAATGACAGCGTACTCAGGCAAATTTTGTTCAGCAAGTGTAATTCCTGTCGCCACATCGTAAGCTACTAAAACAGCGTAATCGCGCTTTTCCAACGCACTTTTTAACACTTTACAAAATGTTTTGTCGTCATCAACGAGTAGTAATCGTGGTTTATCAAGTTCTTCAATTGCAGTCATTTTTAGTCTCATTAGTTAATAACGGTAAAGTAATCGTTACTTGTGCGCCACTTTTGTAACGGTTGGCAAATTCAATTTTACCGCCTAATCGTTGCACGGTTGAACAGGTTAAAAATAAGCCCACACCTAAACCGTGTTTGCTACTTAAAACAGGTTGTTGACCTGCAAAATCGATTAAACCGTTTGGAAATCCCGCTCCAAAATCGCAAATTTTAAAAACCGCTATTTCGCTGTCCCATGTTGCGTGAAACTCGATGCCTAAATCGTCGTTGGTGGCTTCGGCTGCATTGTTTAAAATGTTGATTAACGCATGCGTCAAGGTTCGTTCAGCGATAATTTTTGCGTCCATATTGACATCAGGATCGATAAAAAAATTTAATTTTGTACCGACTTTATGTGTGCGCCATTGTTTAATGACATCGTCTAAATACTCGCTCACTGCCATAATATTGCCTGATTCTGCCCGCATTTCACCCGCCGAGGCAGACATAACGGATAGAGCTTCTTTGCAGCGGTTAATCTGCTCTTCGATAATGGTCATTTTTTCGTACAAATCGGGATGATTACAATATGCGTAATCTTGCATCAATTCGTGGGTGATAATTGCCATTGTTCCGAGAGGCGTTCCCATATCATGAGCAGCACTTGCGGCTAATGTTCCCAACGCCACAACACGTTCATTTCGTAACGCATTTTCTCTTGCTTCAGCCAAGCTGCGCTCACGAATTTTCAAAGTTTTTGCTAATTCGACAACAAAAAAAGCGACCAATCCCGCACTAAATACAAAACCAAACCACATTCCAAAAATATGCAAATTGAAATAATTTTTATCATTTAAGGCGTGTTTCAAATCGATTGATTCTAAATCGGTCATACTTGAAAAGTTGATGCTAGAGGCATGACCTAAATGGGGAGCAATCGATGGCAATGGAATGTTGTAAAGCATCAGCATGGTGTACATCGACGTTGTTAAAATCACCATATACCACGCATACGTTGGCGGCAACATAATCGCCGTAATCATTAGCGGCAATAAATAAACCCAAATAATAGGATTCGATGCACCGCCCGTAGGATAAAGAAGCGCGGTAATCGCGATAACATCGAGTACAAGTTGGGAAAAAATTTCTTGTGTGGTGACGGGCAACTGGTCTTCTAATCGTAGCCAAGTATAGATATTCACCGCCGCAATACTCGCCATAATTAACCATAACGGACGTTGTGGTAATTGAATTTGTAAGCCATAAACCGTAAGAACAATCAAAAAAGTTTCGCTGAATAACATCAAATTTCGTAGTACAAATAGCCATTTTAAATTTTGCCGCACGGACAATTCGGATTTAGAAGAAACGTAAGTGAACATAGAAAATCATAGGGAAGTTAAGTTGCGAGTAGTGTAAAGCGAATTTTTAGAATTTGCCTGCGACAATTTGTCGCATTCCATGCAGAATTTTTTGTTGGTATGATGCGTCAACTTATTTCAGAACTGTTTTTGTAGCTGATGGCTAAAAGTTATGTGTTATATCCTTCCTAATACCTCGGGCGACTTGCCATTAAGTCGCCTTTTTTTTGTTCTGAATTTACCGCAATAACGGACTTAACACGCTAATAATCGTTTGCTGAACATCTGCAAGCGACTGATTTGCTTTGATAAGTTTTATTCTCTGTGGATTGATTTCGGCTTGTAACAAATATGCGCGGCGCACATTTTCAAAAAATTGCAGCGTTTCCGATTCAAAACGATCGAATGCCCCACGTTTTCGAGCGCGTTCAATACCAATTTTTATGGGAGCATCGAGCAACAACGTTAAGTCAGGTCGCAAATTTTCCTGCACTAAATTTTCCAACCATTCAATAGTTTTGATTTTCATATTTCGCCCACCGCCTTGGTACGCATAGGTTGCGTCAGTAAATCGGTCGCAAATTACCCAATCACCACGCGCTAATGCGGGTTCAATGATGTGTTTTAAATGCTGCGCTCTAGCAGCGAACATCAATAATAATTCCGCTTCTTCTGCCATCGCTTCCGTTTTTTTGTCGAGTAATAACGTGCGTAATTTTTCGGCTAATGGTGTTCCACCAGGTTCACGGGTTACGATTACGGGAATGTTTCGCGCTTGCAAATAACTTTCGACAAATGCCACATTGGTCGTTTTACCTACGCCTTCGCCGCCTTCAAAAGTGATAAATTTTCCTCTACTCATTTCGCTTTGTTTCCATAATGAAAAGCGACAGCTAAATTAACTAACGCATAAAAATATCAGATTCGTGATTATTCACTTGTCGCTCAACGGGAGTGTTCAATTACCGCGTCAAACGAATTTCAGCTTCACGGTATTTTTTCGCGCATTGTGCCGCCACTTCCGCAGGCAATTCAGGCGCAGGCGCGGTTTTATCCCAATCGAGCGTTTCTAAATAATCCCGCACATATTGTTTATCAAAACTCGGTGGATTGATGCCCACTTTGTATTCGCCAATATCCCAAAAACGTGATGAATCGGGTGTTAAGGCTTCATCAATCAAATACAATATACCTTCTGAATCAACCCCAAATTCAAATTTGGTATCCGCAATAATAATGCCGCGCTGTTTGGCATACGCCGACGCTTCTTTGTAAAGTTGCAAACTTACGTCACGCACTTGGTTCGCCATTTCCTGACCCAGTAACGCGGCGATTTGTTCAAATGAAACGTTTTCATCGTGTTCACCAACCGCCGCTTTGGTTGATGGTGTAAAAATCGGTTCGGGTAATTTTTCAGATTGTTGCAAACCTTCGGGTAATAAAATCCCACAAACTTGCCCAGACTTTTGATAATCCTTCCAACCCGAACCAATTAAATAACCGCGCACAATGGCTTCAACAGGTAACGGCGTGAGTTTTTTTACGATAATCGCACGACCTTCAACTTGTTTGTATTCTGCCGTGTCAGTCAAAATATCTTCCAACGGAATGTGCGTTAAATGATTCGGAATAATGTCGCGTAATTTGTTAAACCAAAAATTTGAAACGGTCGTTAAAACACGCCCTTTGTCAGGAATGGGGTTAGGTAAAATCACATCGAATGCTGAAAGTCGGTCAGTCGTCACAATCAACATATATTGATGGTCGATGTCGTAAATGTCTCGCACTTTACCGCGTGCCAGAAGTTTTAACGACGGTAAATGTGATTCATATAAAGCAGTTAAAGTGGTCATAATTAAATCCTCATAATCAAAAAAGCCCGCTGTAAAAACGGGCTTCTTATTTTTCTAAAGCTGCCTGTTCGGCAGTGAACTTTTTCAACATCGCACGCAATTTTGCGCCCGTAGTTGCGATTTTTATAAGCTGCCTATTCGGCAGAAAACTTTAACGATTTTCTCGTCTTAGTTTTTTGTTTGATCAACAATTTGATTCGCTGCAATCCACGGCATCATCGCACGCAATTTTGCGCCTGTTACTTCGATAGGATGTTCCGCATTCAAGCGGCGTTTTGCCGTCATTTCGGGATAGTTTGTTGCGCCCTCTAAGATGAATCTTTTTGCGTACTCACCGTTGCGAATGTTTTGTAACGCTTCACGCATC
>CAZLGN010000114.1:0-6637 GCA_964558865.1 uncultured Methylomagnum sp. | reverse complement strand
CTCAATGTGGGTAACAAGGGATTGAAAGTCACTGTTGATGTTTTGACTGGTGTTTATGCAACTGGAAAAAAATGCGCCGCTGATTTTTCCAAAAATACGTGCATATCTTCAGACGAATATCTCCCATTGTGGAATTATCAAGTCATGGGAGTAAAATAACCGAATAGGGAAGTTATTTTTGACTGAATCCTTAGCTTGATTTTGATACTTTTAAAACACGCACTGAGTATTAAAAGCTCAAACCTGATTTTTTATAATCCTAAACTTTAACAGTTTGGTGTAATAGAAACTTATGGATAACGTAGGAAAAATTTTCACATTCGCCGCTGAACATCCAAAATTGCGGGTAATTGCTTTATTTTTTTCAATACCTCATTCAATTGCTGTGTATTTTCAATTTGCAAAGTCAAACGCAACACGGCTGAAAAATCAGGTTGCATCTCCATTTCTACTGAAAAAATGTGAATTTTCATTTGTGCTAATAATTGCGATACATCTTTTAACACGTTTTGAGCATTACACGCATAAATTAGAATCGGTACTGTGTGCGAAGCCTTACCGCTCCCCCATGCAACAGATACTAACTGTGATTGTTTCGCCGCCGTTAATTGCGTGATATTTTTACAATCAACCCGATGCACCATAATTCCTTTGTAGTGCGAAATGTAACCAATAATTTCATCACCCACCACAGGATGACAACATTGTGCAAAACTGGTTTGCACATTATTCAAACCTGCTACGGAAACTTCACAGCGATTGAGTGTTTTATTTGGGCGCACGTTAATGAACGTATCATTTTGGGGTTCAATTAGTGGCAATACTTCTTCTTTTGTTGACGGTAACTCATCGCCCGCTTGCGCTTTAAACCAACTTTTCACTTTTTGAATTGATCGTGGTGATTTTAAATAACCCAAATTCGGATCCATCCAATTACGATTTGGCTGAATCTCTTTGGCTTTTAAAATTTCAACTTGCTCACCAGAATGCAAAATATACGTCAACGGTACAATTCGACCATTTACTTTCGCGCCACGGCAACGATGTCCAATTTCGGTGTGTACCGCATAAGCAAAATCCAGCGGTGTCGCGCCTTTGATTAAATCAACCAATTTTCCTGCTGGCGTTAAAACATAAACGCGATCCGCAAATAACTCATTGCGAAATTCATCCGTTGTCGAAATGTCGGTATTTTTTGTATCGAGTAATTTACGCAAAATGGCAACGCTTTTTTCCATTGTCGCGGATTGTTTGCCGCCTTCTTTATAAGACCAATGCGCTGCAACCCCTAATTCGGCGTAATCGTGCATCGCTTGAGTGCGAATTTGAACCTCAATTCGATTACCTTTTTCATCCAAAATCACCGTGTGTAACGATTGATAGCCATTTTCTTTGGGATTCGCAATGTAATCGTCGAATTCTTTGGGAATCGTTTGCCACAAACTATGCACAATTCCCAGCACCGTATAACAAAGCATTAAATTATCGACAATCACCCGCACTGCCAGCAAATCATAAAGCTCATCAATCGCTAAATTTTTAAGCTGCATTTTTTTCCAAATACTGTAAATGTGTTTCGGACGACCATAGCATTCACAAGAGATATTTTCTTTCGCCAAGGTATTTTTTAATAACGAAATGAAACCTGAAATACAGGTTTCGCGTGCGGCTCTATTTGCCGCCAATGAATGAGCAATGTGGCGATAAGCGGGAAGATCTAAATAGCGCAACGCCATATCTTCGAGTTCCCATTTGAACTGATGCACGCCTAAACGATTTGCAATAGGTGCGTAAATATCAAGCGTTTCGTGCGCGATAAAATGGCGAATTTCGTGTGATTCTTTGGGTAAATTGCGTAACCGTTGGATTCGATAAGCGAGTTTTATCAATACCGCCCGTACATCTTGTGTCATCGACAATAACATTCGTCGTAAAGTTTCCGCTTGATTGGGTTGGCTTGCCATTTCAGGTGAATAAACCCGAATGTTATTTAACCAATTCACATCCTGCACTAATCCCGCCACGGTTTCACCAAATTCAGCTGTAATATCAATCGGATTTGGTAAGAAAATCAAACGCGGATCGCTTAAAATGGCTGCCAAAATTGTTTTAAAATCGACGTGAAAATTTATCAAAATCGAAGCAACTTCAACACCTTTTGGACGAATGTAATTTGCGTCATCGTCAATCATATCGACAATGGCTAACGCCCGTTTTAGCTGCGCTTTTTCATGTGGATGATGATTGTGAAAATAAGTTTCTAAGGGAATTGTAATTGGTTTCATTGCTTGATTTTAGTTGACACATAATGAGTAATTCTGCGCTTTTTTAAGCGTAAAAAAAAGCGGCGTGAATGCTCACGCCGCTTTTATTTTTGTAGCAAATTATTTGATTTTCAATAATTCTACATCAAAAATTAACGCGGCATTTGGTGCAATATCACGACCTGCGCCACGTTCACCATAAGCGAGGTCAGACGGAATATAAAAACGGTATTTCGCGCCTTCGGTCATCAGTTGCACGCCTTCTGTCCAGCCTTTAATCACACGGTTTAATGGAAAACTGATAGATTCACCGCGTTTGTAAGAGCTGTCGAAAACTTTGCCGTCGAGCAATGTTCCTTCGTAATTCACTTCGACTGTATCCGTTGCAGAAGGGGATTTTGTACCTGTGCCTTTGATTAAAACTTCGTATTGCAAGCCGCTAGCGGTGGTCGTAATGTTGGCTTTTTTGCCATTTTCAGCGAGGAAAGTTGCGCCAGCTGTTTTGTTTTCTTCAGCCGTAGCCGCGTTTGCAGAGGAAGCCATGGTAAGTCCTAAAAAAAGTATTTTTAAAAATGAAGTGATTTTTTGCGTTAATTTCACGGTAAATCCTTATTCGATGATTTCAGCTTTTTCGATAATAATGTCGGTTTTTGGTACGTCTTGATGACCGCCACGGTTTCCCGTTGGTTCAGCTGCCATTTTGTCTACAATATCCATGCCTTCAACGACTTCAGCAAATACAGCATAACCCCAACCGCTGGCGTTTTTGCCTGTGTGATTTAAAAAGGCATTGTCTTTGTAATTGATGAAAAATTGCGCGGTTGCTGATTTAGGATCATTTGTCCGCGCCATTGCAAGTGTGCCGCGTGTGTTTTTCAAACCGTTGTCGGCTTCGTTTTCAATTGGTGCGTGAACGGCTTTTTGTTTGAAATTGGTATCAAAACCGCCGCCTTGTGCCATGAAATCTTTGATTACGCGGTGAAAAATAGTGCCGTTGTAAAAGCCTTCTTTAACGTAAGTTAAAAAATTTGCTGCACTAATCGGGGCTTTTTCGTCATTAAGTTGAATCGTAATATCGCCGAGCGAGGTGGTGAGTTTTACTTTTGGATGAGTCATTTTATTTTCCGTGGCAAAAGCCGTTGTTGTCGCCAAAAGAAACAACAGTGAGGATAAAAATTTTCGCATTTGTTTCCTTGAAATGGTTTGTTTTTTTGTTAAAGAGCGCGAATTTTAGGCGGTTTTGGCTTGAAATAAAAGCGAGTGCTACTTTCTCAACCTTTATTGCAGCCTTTTGGCAGTAGCCACGATTTTTTAAGCACCTCATTTTTTAATTCGGCATTCACAGGCAATTTTTCGCCTGTTCGCCGTTCAATTTCAGCGACTGAAACCAAGTAACTATCCAGTTTGCTGCGCTGTGCAGTCGAACTATTTGGCACTATCCACGAAATCACTTGTTCATCGTTGATGCCGCCACGAATCACAACCTTCCAATACGCATCAGGGGTTTTTATTCCGTGCGATTTCACAAAATAATCGTCTTTGGTATTGGTTCCCCAAATCGCGCCACCGATAACAAGTAATTCATCAATATCTCGATAACATTCAATAATTTCTTCGGTTAAAAGCCACGCGCCACGATTCATTGTGGCGGCTTGCGGCAAAATGTTTGCCATTGAATTGCTGTCAGAAATCGCTTGTTTTGAATAATCCAAATGGTTTGCTGGAACCAAATGCCCGCGATCGTAACTGCGTCCATAGGATTTCGCGCTAGTTTGTTGGCAGCCGCTTGGAACATTTTTGTCTAAATAAAACTTTTCAAGACGTGGAAAATTGCCCGTATCGCGTTGGGCGTTATATTGAAATTTCACCGCGCCACGTTGATTGCAATCGAGCCAAAGCGTAAAACCTTCATAGTCAACGCGCTGAATTTTCGCAGGCGAAGTGGTTGCGGCAAATGCGCTGCACGCATTGCAAAGTAACGCGAAAGAGCAAGTAACCAAAAGTAAAAATTTATTTTTCATATCAAAAAATTGTGTGGTGGATTATTTGGATTGATAGTATTTTCCACTATGATGACAAAGCGGCAAATTAAACTTTAAAGTGAGGAGCTTTCAATGACACAGAAAATAGAACAAACACGCGGAAAAAAATTGCGCGGCGTAAATTTAGGTGGTTGGTTGGTGTTAGAAAAATGGATGACACCCAGTATTTTTGAAGGTTTAAACGCCACTGATGAAACCACGTTTTGTGCAGAATTAGGCGACAAAGCCGATGCCATTTTAAAAGCGCATTGGAACAGTTTTATTACTCGCGCCGATTTTGAATGGTTGGCAGAGCGTGGCATTAACGCGGTTCGTATTCCTATCGGACATTGGATTTTTGGTGCCGATTACCCTTATCACCGCAGTTACGGTGAAAATCAACATCCGTTCGTCATCGGTGGCATTGAAATTTTAGACAAGGCTTTCGAGTGGGCAGAAGAATTTGGTTTAAATATCGTGGTTGATTTGCACGCGGCGGCAGGTTGTCAAAATGGGTTTGATAACGGTGGCATTAAAGACGTTTGCGAATGGCACACCCAAGAAGCCTATTTAGAACACTCATTGAGCGTTTTGGAACGGCTCGCAGAACGGTATTCAAATCGTCCTGCGTTACACGCCATTGAAGTGTTAAACGAGCCGCGTTGGGATGTGGCGACCGATTATTTGAAAAATTACAATAAGCTCGCCTATCAAAAAATTCGTCAACATTGTTCACCCGATAAAGTGGCGGTGATTTTTCATGATGGTTTCCGAGATTATCACGAGTATTCGGGTTTTGGAGCGGCTCCCGAATTTGAAAATGTGATTTTTGATATTCACCGTTATCAGTGTTTTGACCGAGCGGATATTGATTCTGATATTTACACACACATTTACAAAGCAAGCGGCGAATGGAAGCAAGAAGCAGACGGTATCATTACCGAATTGCTTGTGCCTGCGATGGTGGGCGAATGGAGTTTAGGGCTGGATTTAAAAGTGGTTTCACTTTGGGCAGAAGGCCCTTTCAATCACGCGCTTGAAACAATGGATGATTTTCAAATGAACGTGGCTTATCGCGGTTATGCGGCTGCGCAATTAGCAACATTTGAAAAATATCAAGGTTGGTTTTTCTGGAGCTATAAAACGGAAACAACGCCCGCGTGGTGTTTTCGAGATTGTGTGAATAATGGCTGGTTGCCCAATAAATTTTCTTAATCTAATCTAACGCACATGGTGAGTTCCGATTTAACATTAGTGTGCGTTTTTGCACTTTTTATATTTTTAATTTAATCAATGGGAGAAAACGATGAGTGGTGATAATGCCGTACTGCACAATCGGCTAATGATTGCTAATAATTTAGTATTGTTGGCAAAAGAAAAATGTATGATTTCAGCACCTCTAGGTGGGAAGAATAACTTGTTAACGTCTGTTATGTATGTTGACGTAAAAAGCAACGCTCTCGTTTTAGACACGAGTCCTTCTGAAAAAATGAATGAATTGTGCGTACGGTCTCGGCGCGTACAATTCAGCACAGTATTCAATGGTGTTAAAGTTGCTTTTACATGTGAAAAAATTACTAGAACAAGATACAACGGTTACGATGCTTTTTTAACAGAATTGCCTCATTCGTTGTATTGGTTTGATCGCAGAGGAGCTTTTCGTGTTGCAATAACAAAAATGACTCCAGCAACTTGCAAAATTACTATACCAACGCCCGAAGAAGACGCAAAACCCGAACACATCGCTAGTTTTAACAGGCTTACAAAAATTATTCGGCAACAGTTATTAGACAAAATAGAAAAAAATTTAAGGGATGAGCTTATCAATTTTGAAAAAGACTACATAAAAATGCCCGCAGAAAAGAGAATTAAAGCGAAGCTCGAAAGAGAGAAACTTGAAAAAGAAAGGGAAAAAAATCCTATTGTTCCAGACGAAAACTTAGTTAACGTTATCGAAATGTGTTTAACCGATTTGAGTATGGGAGGATGCGCTTTAATGAATAATTCACCTGATTATTCTTATTTTCTGACCCCGAATACCGTATATGAAAATTGTGTTTTAGTTTTCCCAGAATATGGACAAGCTAAAGTAAATTTGGAAGTTATGCTGCAACGTGAAATAGAGGATATTGATGATAAAATTTTCAAGTTTCATGAATTTGTTGGCATGAAGTTTATCGACAGTACCCAAACAGCCGAATCAAGCATCTTCCGTTATATTCAAGCAATGGATAGAGTAATGAAAAATCGTAAAGAATTTTAATCAACATTTCTGCTTTTTTCAGATTTCCAATACTCAATAGTTCGGACAGTTTCTTCAGCCCGCTATGCCGAAATGACGAAGCTCGGAAT
>CAZLGN010000113.1:0-6638 GCA_964558865.1 uncultured Methylomagnum sp. | reverse complement strand
TTATTAAGGTGATTTAAATTGCAAAAATCAACATTCCACCCCGCTCAATGTGGGTGATGAGCGTTGGCAAACGAGTGGAATGCGATTTTTAGTTGTGGTGAATAGAGAAACTATTCAAAAATCAAATTCCAAACAAACCCAAGAAACGTCTTACTAAACCGCGTCTACGCAGAGAATCGTAGTTTTGAAAATTTCCGTTTTGGTATTAAAAATCTCGTCTGAAAGGACTGCTTTCTGCAGCATTGCTTATCTAAATTTGCATAACAAATCGACGATTGATTAAAAACTAATGTTTTCTGTATGGACGGGGTTTATTTGAAAACGTTAAACTCGATACACCGTCAACGACTCGTCATCGTTTTGGACATTTATTTGTTGAAAAAGATGGCAAACTGTATTTCAAACTGAATCTACAATTACGTTTTAACTGAGAAAATAATGGAAAACACACACGCTTCACGTTTAATCGTTCTCGACACAGAAACCACAGGTTTAAGCACCAAAGACGGCAACCGAATTCTTGAAATCGGTTGTGTAGAATTGATTGACCGCCGATTGACGGGCAACAATTTTCACGTTTATCTCAATCCAGAACGTGACAGCGAAGAAGGCGCGTTGCGGATTCACGGATTAACTACCGCATTTTTATCTGACAAACCCAAGTTTGCTGAAATTGCGTCCGACTTTATCAATTACATTCGAGGCAGCGAGTTGATTATTCACAACGCGCCATTCGACGTGGGATTTTTGAATTATGAATTGGCGCGTTTATCAAATGGGCAAAAAATCGAAAGCTATTGTGACATTTTCGATACGCTTGCCGATGCAAAACAGCGTTTTCCTGCTCAACGTAATAATTTAGATGCTCTATGCAAACGTTATAACATCGATAATGCACACCGTGAATTGCATGGCGCGTTGTTAGATGCTCAAATTCTAGCCGAAGTCTTTTTAGCGATGACAGGCGGACAGTTTTCGTTAATGAATGAAAATAATGCCGATGAAAAAAACGCGAATACTTCAACTGAAGTTATTATCCGAACATTAGCAAATCGTCCGCAACTGTTGGTTTTACGATGCGATGACGAAGAATTTCAAATTCATGAAGCGCGTTTAGATACGATTAAAGAATGCGTGTGGCGTTTATAATTTAGTCTTTGAAATTCCAGTATTTTTCAGTGGTGTCACGCAAACTTTCAACTTTGATGCCGTCCGAATTTAAACGAACCGTTAACGCTCCACTGTTTGCACTGGTGAGAAATTTTGCGTTAATTTGTTGATAACGCGCTAAAACTTCTTTGCTCGGATGATGAAATTGATTGCGATAACCTGAAGGAATCAAAATGGTTTCGGGTCTTACGGCTTCTAAAAATGCCATCGTCGAAGAAGTTTTGCTACCGTGATGTGGCGCGACTAAAACGTTAGCGTGTAATTGTTCCCGCGCATTTTGAATTAGCCAATTTTCTACTGTTGCTTCAATATCGCCTGTTAATAAGACTGCACCGTTTGCCGTTTCGATTTTCAAAACACAGGAAGTATTGTTGTCGGATTCAAATGTTTTTGCAGGCGAAAGTACCAAAAATTTTACGCCTTCCCACGTCCATGTTTTCCCCTCTTTACAAAATACGGTTTGATATGGAACCAATTTTTCTGGCGCACTGGTTAAAATTTGTTCCACTTTCATAAATTCCAAAACCGATTTCGCGCCACCAATATGGTCGTTATCGCCATGACTGATTACAAGCGTATCGAGTTTTTTCACGCCTTGATGACGAAAAAACGGTAATACGACATTTTTGCCCATGTCGCCACCATTCGGAAATTTCGCGCCTGTATCGTAAAGCAAATGATGATTTTGTGTTTGCACTGAAACGGCTAAACCTTGCCCAACATCTAAAATTGTCACAACAGCTTCACCGTAATTCAATTTTGGAATAATCGGAAAAAGTAGTGGTAAATTTAAAATCAAACCGAGCCAACGTACTGGAATACCGCGCGGTGCAAATAACCATAACAAACCCATGCACGATAAAACTAACGTGAAAATAGACGGTTGTGGCGAATCTATTACCGCATTAGGCAAGGTTTCAGCGAATTCCAAGCCCAGCATCAGCCACTGCAAAATGAAATCTAAAACAACAAACAATTTGTCCGAAATCCACGGTGAGACGAATAAAAAAGCGGTTTGAATCAACGCCAACGGCACAACAATCAATTCCACAATTGGCACTGCGATAAAATTTACTAGCGGTGAAATTAAAGACGTTTGCTGAAAAAAGAACAGCAACAACGGCGACAAACCCAATGAAACGGTAAGTTGAATATCGATGCCGTTTAACCAGTTTGGCGGCGATTTCAAACGCCCTGCGACACGATACAAAATCAACGCAACTGCCAAAAATGACAACCAAAAACCAATCGATAACAACATCGTCGGGTTGAAAATTAACATCGCCAACAACGCCAGCGCAAAATTTTGTAACGGGCTAAATTGCCGCTGATAAAAACTCGCTAACATCACCATTCCCAACATAATCACCGCGCGTTTGGTTGGAATCACATAACCCGCCAAACTTGCGTAACCAATTGCTGTGAACAAACTCGTTAATGCCGCTGCGCGTGGTGGGGAAAATCGCAAAATGTTCAAATACGTCCAAAGTTTTAACGTCAGCCAATAAACCAGCCCCGCAACTAACGCAATGTGCGAACCCGAAATCACGATTAAATGCGTCACGCCAGTAATTCGAAATGTGTCCCAATTTTCAGGAGTCAAACCGTTATCGTCGCCAATCGTTAAGGCTTTTAATAATGCGGTGCTGAGTTTTTCGCCGTAATTTTTCGTTAAAGTGTCGCCAATAACTTGCCGCAAATGGTTTATGTTAAAAATCGAAGCAGGCGCAATAAAAATCGGCGGTTCTTTCGTCACTGTTCCTGTCGCGCCAAGATTTTGCATGAATAACCACCGTTCATAATCATTGCCGCCGAGATTAAAGTTTGCGTGAGGACGTTTGAGTTTCACTTTGAATGTCCACGTTTCGCCCGCGTGCAAAATGGAGGTCGGTTCATACCAACTCAGTTTGAGTTTGTCGGGTAATTTTTCAGCGGATTCTGAGACAGTGAATTCAAAATTAGCGCGTTGAAAATTTTGGTCGGGTAAATTGGCAATTTCGCCTGTGACGGTCAGTGAAATTCCTTCAAATTCGGGCGATAATTGGTCGTGTAATTGATAATAACCAAACGCACTCGCCCACAAAAAACCGATAACAAAAAAGAGACAATGCCAATATCGCAACCGTGCCATAATTGCCGCTAACGCGCTTAGAATAAGTAATACAGAAACAGATGGTAATTCAGAAAACTGTTGTAAAACTAAATCACCGCTAACAAATGCCAAAGCGCGAAGAATCATCTTAAAAAAATAATAATGAAGGAGATATAACGATGGCTAAAGAACTGATTGAAAAAATGATGCACAAATTTATTCCCGACCCGAATGTGATTAAACGCCACAAAAGTCTACAGTTTTTGGGTGAAAAGTTACACGATCCAAATTTATGGCATTTAAATCGCAGGTCAATTTCGATGGCGTTTGCAGTGGGATTATTTTTTGCTTGGGTGCCAACACCGACACAAATGGCATTTGCTGCTGCCGCTGCTATTTACTTTCGCGCCAACCTGCCGATTTCAGTAGCGTTAGTTTGGGTCACAAATCCGTTGACCATGCCGCCGTTGTTTTATTTCGCTTATCAAATTGGTTTAAGCGTTTTAAATCAACCCGCACAAACAGAATTTTCACTCGACAGCGTGTTATCGGGATTAGGCGATGTGTGGCAACCATTTTTATTAGGTTGCTTCATCATGGGCGTGATTTCTTCAACTGTTGGTTATTTTGGAATGAAGGCATTTTGGGCGTATCACGTTAATAAAAAATGGATGACGCGCCGCGATAAAGGTTTTCGTTTTCCGCGTTATCAAACGTTTCATGCGAATGTTTGGCGACGCTAATTTATTAGAAGGTTTTTAAAATGAAAAAGATTTTAGTTTTTATGGGTTTAGTTGGCGCGACACAGGTTGTTTATGCTGCGAATCCTGAACCGCCATTGTTATTAACGCCGCTGAGTTCGCCAGCACTTGCTTCAGATTCTCCCGTTTCATTCACCTGGGCGAATTCAAAGGCAGCAAATAATTATCGACTGATTGTTTCGACAACCAGTGATTTCAGCGGCTACAACCAAAAAACAAAATCGTGTCGAAATAAAGTCGTTTGTTTTACGACAACAGTTTCAACGCCGTCTTATTCGTTGTCGAATTTGAAATCGATGTTGCAACCCGATAAAAATTATTTTTGGCGCGTTGAATCGATTAACAGTCAAGGCACAAGCACGTCGAGTATCGCAGGTTTTGCGTTTGGTAATTTGGCAAAACCCGTTGATGCAAAATATACAATCGTTAAAGTACCTAACATCACGGCGGTATCAACCGATTCGCCGTCTGTTGAGCAAGGAAAAACAATCAAAATTTCAGCGACACCCGATGCGGCTTTACCCACAACAGGAAGTTATACGGTTAAAGTAGATTATGGTAATGGCTTAGTGCCGCTGACGGGTGCCGCGCCTAATTATTCTGTGACGATTACACCAGTAAAATCGGCGACTTATACGGTTGGCATTTACGATGATAAAAATGTTTTGAAAAGTAACAAAATGACGGGAACGTTTGAAGTAACGGCACCGATTCCCGCGAATGTTGCGCCCGTATTAACGCAATCCAGCAATACGAGCCTTTCAAAAATCAATATCAATGATCTCTATGCCGTCACACTTTCTGCAACCGACGCGAATGGTGATTTACGACAAATCACTATGGATTGGGGCGATGGTTCAACAGATTCGGTAAATGTGGAAGATGGTCAAAATCTTTCATTAACGCATATTTACACAACAGCAAGTTCTCCCGCCTGGAAAGCTACGGCTGTGGACTATTTTGATGCACTGAGTAATGTTATTTCGCAGACTGTGACCGTTGCAGCTCCTATTCCTGTTGTTGTAACGTCTCCGACAGTTACCGCTACACCTCCTACCGCTACACCAACAACCCCAGCAGTCGTTACTGCCCCGCGCTTTGTTGCAATAGACAGTACAGGAAAACCTGTTACAAATGCTCGTGATTGGAAATGTACAACGGATACAAAAACCAATTTAATGTGGGAATTGAAAAATAACGATAACGGCTTACACGATAAAGATTGGACTTACAGCTGGTACGAACCAGACCCTGAAAAAAATGGTTACGATATAAATTACCCAACAGTTGATTACACGGGTTATGAACGAAATGGCACATGCAGAAATAGTTTATGTAACACATACGATTTTATGATAAAAACCAACATTGAAGGGCTTTGTGGTGCAACAGATTGGCGATTACCCACTAAAAAAGAATTGGAAGGTTTAATCGTCTGTTCTGATGGTGATTCAGTAACGTTGCGCGACAATGAACCTGGTGATGTTTGTACGGGCAAACCCAAATCGCCAACCGTTGATTCCGTCTTTTTTCCCTTAACTAAGACCGATTGGTTTTGGACATCGTCCACTTATACGCCAATTATCAACACAACAGATGCGACATCGACAACAAAAACGACGGGAACAATCACAACCACAACAACGACAACAGTGAACATTGTCGATATATCCCCGAAAAAACAACCAAAAACATCTCCCATTCTTCGTATTGATTATGATTCGGCGTGGACGGTTCTGTTTTACGATGGTTCGAGTCATGCCGCGAATAAAGGCAGTTCGGCAAGGATTCGATTAGTGCGTGACGCGAAATAATTTTCGTATCTTTCTCGAAAAAAAACCGCCTTTAACGGCGGTTTTTTATCACAGCATTTTGACTATTTTAATTGCTGCGCTGCGTCTTCCCAGTCTTCAACATGATAAGAAGTCACAATTTTTCCGTTATTCACAGTGTGAATATCGGTTGCGGTAATTTTGAAACTTTTACCATTAGGTTCTACGCCAAGCAAAAATGGCGCAACGGGCGTACCCGTTACAGTTGAACGCACAATATAGCGATTTCCATCACGCAAAATTTCTTGCGGTTTAAACTTCATGTCAGGAATAACCTGACCATAAATTTGAAAGGTTTTGACAAAACCTCCCAAATTCTCACCACCAATTGAGGCAGGAATTGCTTTCCATTTTGGTGCGATAATTTCTTTCGCTAAATCAGGCAAAGCAGGATTCGTCCCATCACTAATGATTTCATAGAATTTTTGTACAGCGAGTAAATCACGTTGCATTGACGCAAAAGTGTCAGCGTGAACAGTTGTCGATAACATAATGCTTGCAATGGCTGCAACGGCATATTTTTTCATAAAACCTCCAAAGAATTAACGTTTGAGTTGTCAGTTTATGACGGGCAGATTTAAGTAGCAAGTACAAATTTTTACTTTGCCTTACGTTTTGCTGCAATTCGTAAGCGTAACTCGTTCAATTTAATAAACCCCTCAGCGTATTTTTTTGCTTTTTGAAATTCACGATTGTAGAATTCGCCGCATTACCTATGCCCCCCCCTCAATACACGGCTTTCTCATAAAAAATTAGCTTGACGAAGCATCAATACTAAAGAAT
>CAZLGN010000112.1:0-6652 GCA_964558865.1 uncultured Methylomagnum sp. | reverse complement strand
GATTTTTCATGCTGTTAGGATAACTGATTTTTTGGAGGCTGAGTAGTTACAAAAATTTCAACATCCCGCAAAGGAGTCGCAATTTCATACTTAAAAACTAGATCTTTTAAATCAACGTCGCCCGATTCGGCTGTGTTAAACAGTAAGTGAAGTCGGTAATCGTTTAAATAAATAGCTTTTTCAATGGTAACAATCATGTTATTACACCAAAGGCTTAATTTTGTGGAAATTTTTACTGTTCCACATTTCAAGCAATTCTTGTTCATGTAATCCTTCCCGTACACCAACCAAGCCACGCACTTTTACGGATAAATGACCCGCTAAGATATTGAGCGTTTGAATATCCATCACAGATTTATGTTCGTTATATTTCACATGAAAATGTGGCGGATTATGTTCTTCAAAATACATATAAATCACAATTCCTAAAAATCGACTTATTTCTGGCATTCAAAATCCTCTGAAAATTCAGTTATCAGCGAAATAATAAAATCGATTTTTTCATTCGCCAAATTTGGATACATCGGTAAGCAAATCACCTCTTCAGAAATTTTTCGCGCTACAGGTAAATTTGCAGCCGCTGCCGAAGGCAAAGTGCGATACATCGGAAAATCACTAATTAGTGGGTAAAAATAACGCCGTGCAAAAATGCCATTGTCTTTTAATTTTTGATAAAGCGTGTCACGGCTTTGAATTCCCGCTTTTTGAAGGGGAGTGGAATTTACAAAAATCGGAAAATACGCATAATTTGCAACGTGTTCACCCACATTTGCACAACGAATCCCCGTCACATTTTTCAATCCGTCACGATAACGCGCATCTATTAGTTTGCGTTGTGCCAATGCTTCGTCGATGCCTTTTAGTTGTAACAAACCAAATGCGGCATTGATTTCGCTCATTTTGCCATTGATACCCGCTGCAACAACCGTGACTTCATCGGCAAAACCAAAGTTTTTCAAATGATCAATTCGACGTTTTGTTTTTTCATCGGGGCAAACAATCGCGCCACCTTCAAAGGTGTTAAACACTTTCGTCGCATGAAAACTTAACACGGATAAATCACCGTGATTTAACAATCCGCCGTTGTTATTTTTTACACCAAAAGCGTGCGCTGCGTCGTAAATGACTTTCAGATTGTAGTTGTCGGCAATTTCTTGAATTCGCGCCACGTCGCAGGGATAACCATAACAATGTACAGGCATAATCGCCGTCGTTTGTGGCGTAATCGCCGCTTCTATTTTTTCGGGATCAAGATTCAACAAAACAGGATCAATATCAACAAAAACGGGCTTTATGCCATTCCACAACAACGAATGTGCCGTTGCAACAAATGAATACGGTGTGGTAATCACTTCGCCCGTAATTCGCAACGCTTGCAACGCCGTAATTAACGCAATCGTGCCATTGGTAAAAAGCGCGAGATGTTTTACGCCCAAATACTCGCACAAGGCTTGTTCAAGTTGTTGGTGAAATGTCCCGCCATTTGTCAAAATTTTGTTATCCCAAATTTGTTCTAAATACGGAATAAATTCATCTAACGGTGGCAACGTGGGTTGTGTGACATAAATCGGTTTCATCGTGACCTTGTTTTCATAAAGATTGCTATTGTGTCATCTTTCGCATAAAAACGACCACAAATAATGAAATCGCAAATGCGCCGACGAAGGCTTCTATTGCCGCAATAATGCGCGAAATTCCAACGGGTGAAATGTCGCCATAACCCGTTGTTGTAAAAGTAATCACGCTAAAATATACGCATTCCAAAAAATAAAGCACGTTTTTTTCAACACCATTTTCCATATTGAAAATCAGCAAACCATTGCTGTCACGCACGCCAATAAAAAAATAAAATGCTGCCGAAATGACAATAACAGATAATGAAAAACTGATAATTCGTGCCGAACTTTCGCCGTAACCACACAACATATCGACCAATTTTGACCACATCCATTCGCCCGAAAAAGGGCGCATTTGCATTCGCCGCATTACACGCTCTAATCGATAAAAATGTCCACCAACATCATATTGCCGACGCTTTTCACTTTCATTCGTTAAATAACGCGCAATCTCTTCCGCTTCGCCATAAAACTGTTGTGCTTCAGATTTGTTACCCACTTTATGAGCATTACGCGCCAACTTTTCTTGCAATAAATGTTCGCCCCAAAAAGTATGTTCTAAACGTGCATTGTCGAGTTTTACGCCTAACAAATTAACGTCTTCCAAATTCGTGGCATTCAAATTGGCATTTTCAAGATTCGCTTTAAATAAACTCGCACCACGCAAATCGGCTTGAAAAAGGCGTGCGCCGATTAAATTGGCTCGCGCTAAATTTATGCCGCTAAGTTGTGCATTGTGCAACGCAAAACCTTCAAGAGATTGTCCTTCATTAACCAGTGTTTCAATGCGTACTTTAATGTCAGGTGTATCCTTGATAGATTGTGCGTCGTGCCAAAAACAAAATCCAGAATGTCCGTCGGTGAAATTCTGGCATGAAACGTTATTGTGACCGATAAATTTACAGCGAATTTGATCCATAATTTTTAGTAACGTAAATTCACATTGAACAAAATTCGATTATTAAAGGCTTTTGTTGTTACGGTAGAATCCTCTAATGCCGTTGCAAACGTTAGACTCGCATTTGCATATTCTTGCCATAACCATTTTGCCCCCACACCTGTACCACTTAAATTCCATTCTTTCACTTCGCCCGCCTGCGGCTTTTCTTTTGAACCATGACCATAATCATAAAAAACAAAGGCATTGATTTTTTCCCACGTGGGCGACGTAAGTTCTATTTTGACAATTTGCCCATTATCTGCGCCCGTTTCACGTTGTTCATATCCGCGCACATCGTAACTACCGCCAATCCCTAATTGTTCGCCTGCAATTAACGGTTTTTGACTGTATTGACCGCTAAGAGATGCCGAAAGAAACCATTCGTCAAAATTGGTAGAAAAATTGGTACCGTAACGAAGTAATTGCCATGAAGAATTTGAACCGACTCGTGAATTCGCATACCGCGCATCGTTATTATCTAAGCCCCAACCCGTATTCATTGCCCATTGTATAAAATAAGCACTTCGCAAACTTTCAAACGGATATTCAGCTTTATAGGCAATACTAAAAGGCAAACTGCGAACATTGGTATCTGCTTTAGCATCTTTAGCTTGAATGCTGCTCAAAAAATGGCGGCTATCAAATCCAATGTCTAAACTGTGTTCGTATTTTTCCCATTTAGGCAAAAATTGCTGGTAATGAATCCCCATCATTTCGCCTGCACCTGTAATCGTAATATCGGATGCGACAACACCGTTATTCGAACTCGATGAAGCGTAATACATATTCATCCAACCGCCCAGCGCGTAAATTGGCAACGCATAAGTGCCGCCATATTGTTTAATTGTGTCGGCGTAATCGGGCGGTAAAGTGTAAGACGCATTTACAACATGTTCTAAGCCCCACAAATTACCGTATTGCGCCCCACCTGTTAAGCGGTATTCCCCCGAAGTATCTGCTCCCGTGTTATTGAAACCTAACGAAAACTGATACGGTCGCGTTGATTCTGCTACTTTGATGTTGGCATCAACTTTATCTTCGGTCTCACTTTGCTTAAAGACTATCGAAATTTGTTTAATGGGATGTTTATTAACGACTTTTGATTCATCTGCCAGTTTTTTAACATTTGGTGAAATCCCTAGTTCCAATGTTGGCAAACTCGCCATCACACATTCTTTAGAAAAAGAATCGTTGCCTTCGACTTTAATATCACCAACAACAAATGCAATAACTTTCAATTTCACTTCGCCCGAACTCAACGATTGCGGCGGCAAAATAACCCGATAAAAAGCAAAGCCTTCGTCACGAATTAACGTTTCTAAGCCTTTGCCAACTTCTTGCAATTCTTTCAAATCAAAAGATTTTTCTTGAAACGGTTTTAAATACATGGCAATTTCATCTTTTGACAAAATTGTGTCTAGCGATTCGCCTTCGATAGAAAATTTATTAACGGTAAATTTGAATTTTTCGGGCGCAGATTCTTCATCAGCAAAAATTGCGGTAATTCGCAAAAAGCTCAAGCCGATGGCAAGAAGTAA
This sequence comes from uncultured Methylomagnum sp., assembly GCA_964558865.1. GTDB lineage: Bacteria > Pseudomonadota > Gammaproteobacteria > Methylococcales > Methylomonadaceae > UBA10906. The sequence continues at coordinate 2,558 of CAZLGN010000112.1, read as the reverse complement.
TGGTTTTAACATGCTCATATTCACAGAAATTTCATTGGTTTTGGTCGAGTTTCTTGCAAGCATTGTTCCATATCTCCAGACATTTGTTATTGCACTATACAACCGCCACCGCTTCTTTCTTTCTGACCACCGTTTGGATCATTCATGGGTGAAAATAACAGGGTACTTGGTGCGGGTGCGTTGCTATCCATTGACATGGGAGGCGGCATATTTTGATCTCTTACCATCATCATTGGCGGCTCATCCAGTTTTACGGCATCGCCGCCTGATTCACTCGAAAAACTACTTTCACCTTCAGATAACGTCATTGTATTTGCCTCATTTGAACTGTTGGAAAATCTTCCTCCGCCTGAACCGCCAGGTTCGTTATTTGACCCGCTGGGCATCATTGGGGATTTTTCACTGCGCTTCTCACGACCATTTTCTCTATCGTTTTCTTTGTCATTATTTTCAGAATTTGACGCGATGGCAGGTGCTGGCAATTTTTCATTATTCTTTTCGCGGCTAGGTTCTTCTTTATAGCTCCGTGTTTCTTTGTCGTTCGCTGAATTCGACGAACTTTTATCAACCGCTTTTTCGTTAAGACCTTTATCTTTATCGCTGCCTTTAGTCGATGATTCCATTTTTGCACTGCCTTTGTTCACCGTCGCATAAGTTCCCGATTTGGAACTGGAAGCAGCTGGTTTATCAAACATTTTATCGGGATTGGGTGCCGTTTTTGGACTAGGCGTAATACTTAATTGATTTGTCACTTTTGCAGGCAACGAGGGAATTTGAACCGTTGGCGTAGAAGAATTCACTGTGACACTGCTTTCGCCTTGATCCAGTGTCATTTCACCTGCCTCATTTTTGATAGAAATCGCCCCTTCAGTAACATGATTATAAACAGGTGCCGCCCCCGTATTGACATCAAAAGCGTCATCAATAACCGTTTCAGATTCTGTTCCACGAATCCCAATTGTCGCAACAGGCGTATCAAGTGCATAAGCCGAATGGTCTTTTTTACCAATACTTCCTGTCAATGCTCGCATTCCACCTGCGGCTAATTTAAATAACATTTGGTCTTTTTTGCCTGGCTGTTGAAAATCGTATTTAACAATATCGAATTCACTTTTGGGTTGTAACGTCACTTTTTCACCGTCTCGAAACACCATAACGACATAGCTATCTGCTTGACTGGTTAAAAAATCTTTAGCATTTAATCCTGTTCCCATCGTTAATTTGCGTTCGACTGCATTTTTATCAACACGATTTTGAGCAAAAACATCGCCTTTAATATCGACGACTTTTGCAACGCTAGTATCTTTTGTAGCGTCTTCTTTTTTATCTTTATCTCCGCAATCATTTTTACAAACACGCACGGAAAAATCGGAATCTTTATCACCTTTCAATGTTGCAGTGGGAGTTTTGATTTGAAAATTATCTGCACCTGCTTTTGAAAATTCACCCGTGCTAGCTCTTACACCGCCTTCGTGGACGGTGAGTTTGGCATTTTTATTTACGCTGTCGAATTGTTCGATTGTGAAATTGCTATTCGGACGAATGGTAACTTTTGAACCGTCGTTAAATTCGACAATCACAAAACTGGCATCAGATGTTTGAATGTTATCGCCTTGGTACACGTCTGCATCTTTGCCAAGTAAACGTGGCGCAGAATTGGGTTGTTGCGCGGCATTACTCCCTTTAGCAAAACCAATTTTACCGACAACAACCTGTTCGGCATAAACAGGTATGGTCGATATGGCTAAAAGTAAGCCTAAACTAAAAGTGAATGCGCGGTTTTTCATTGGCATTATCCTGAGCAGATGGTTGTTTGGATAAGTACATTTATCGTAGTTTTCTATTTGCACTGTTGTAACGCAACGGATGTTCGGGTTTCGAATGTCCCCGTTGCACCAATCATTTCGGCTTTTTTAGGTCTTTTTTCGCCTTTTTCATTTTTTTCATTGCCAACGTCACCCGCTTCATTTTTTTCATCCTTTTCATCCTTTTCATCGCCTATATTTTTAGCGGCACTTGGACTGTCTACTTTTCCACTCGCTAGCTCATCTCCTCTTGCTCGCCCCTCATTTCTCTCAGGTTTCCCCATCATACCTCCTGCTCCGCCTATTCTTTCAGGCTCCATGCCTCTATTAAACGGGGCAGTGGGGTTAGCCATAGGCATTGTTGTTAACATAAATTTGTCTTGCTCATCAATTTCTTTCTTAACAACTTCCGCTTGCTCTGGCGGTCTGTCTTTTAAAAATCCCTTAATTACTTCATCGGCATCGGTGTATTTATCTTCAGTGTTTGTATTGAGTGTTTGCGGCGAAACACTAGGCGGAACACCGTTGGTATCGGGCGTTTGCGGCGAAACACTAGGCGGAACACTGTTGGTATCGGGCGGTGGTAAAACCTCGGGCGGCACATTGTTAATATCGGGCGGTGGTAAAACCTCGGGCGGCACATTGTTAGTATCGGGCGTTGGTAAAACCTCGGGCGGCACATTGTTAGTATCGGGCGGTGGTAAAACCTCGGGCGGCACATTGTTAGTATCGGGCGGTGGTAAAACCTCGGGC
>CAZLGN010000111.1:0-7071 GCA_964558865.1 uncultured Methylomagnum sp. | reverse complement strand
ATATTTAATGAAAATAAATTAGAAAATATGGATTCAATACCCGCTCAATGTGGGTCACCATTCTAATAAATTCCACATTTGTACATTCGCTCCACGGTCGAGTTCGTTACTTCGTACATCCATTTTTCCATCGCCATCCGTATCATGTAGATAATAGGGTAAGCCAACATCTGGCACGACTTTCACCATATATAACCGTCCATTACGGCGATATTCCTGAATTGTTTTTTTGCCTTTACGAACAATTGTAATATCAGGCTCTAAATTTTCACCGCTTTTGACAGATTTAGGGGATTCTGGCACATCGGGGACATTTTCTAAACGCGGTGGCGCGTCATTTTCATCTGCATTCACGAAAAATGGGAACAGCAATAAACTTAGTAAAATTAAATGGCGCATAGTTTTCTCTTTTAAAAATGGAAAAGTTCACATCGGCAGGTCATTTACAATAGTCTTCACTTAACAAATGCGCCATTTTCACTACTTTGGTTTTCAAATAATCAGCGTTGTCGTAATTAGCGGCAATTTCCAAAGGTACACGCGCCACAATTTTGATTCCTAAATCGTCGAGTGCGGTAATTTTTGCTGGATTATTGGTAAGCAGCGCAATGGATCGAATTTTTAAATCTACCAAAATAGCTGCCGCCACATCGTATTCGCGCTCATCGGCTAAATGTCCTAATGCTAAATTCGCATCGACGGTATCAAGTCCCTCGTCTTGCAAATTGTAGGCTTTTAATTTATCAAACAAACCGATTCCACGACCTTCCTGCCTCAAATAAATTATCACGCCACAACCTTCATGTTCAATAAATTGCATTGCCCGCGCCAATTGTTCGCCACAGTCACAACGCCGCGAACCAAAAACGTCGCCTGTAAAACATTCGGAATGTACGCGAACCAACACATTTTCTTGTTCAATAACATCACCTTTCACTAACGCTAAATGTTCTTTGTCGTCTTGATTGGTTTGGTAATAATGTAAAATAAAATCGCCATTTTGAGTCGGCAGTCGGGTTTGTAACATATTTGTTAATTCTAAATTCACGTTTAAAAGTTACCTAATTGTGCGTCATGCTTGCATTATAGCGGGCGTTAGCTATTTTAGCGCAAAAGTCTCGAGGTTTTTGAGCAAGATTACAAATACCCATTGCGCTAATCACTCACATTCGACAAGCGATATTCTGCCGATTGAGCATGCGCCGTCAAACTTTCACCACGCGCCAATATCGACGCAATGTTGCCTAACGTGTTCGCGCCTTCAGCAGAACAATTGATTAAACTCGACCGTTTTTGAAAATCATAAACGCCTAATGGCGACGAAAACCGCGCAGTGCTTGACGTGGGCAAAACGTGATTTGGCCCTGCACAATAATCACCTAACGCTTCTGCTGTGTAACGTCCCATGAAAATTGCCCCCGCATGGCGAATTTTTTCGCACAAACTTTTTGGATGTTCAACCGACAATTCCAAATGTTCGGGCGCGATAATGTTGGCAACCTCAGCAGCAAGTTCTAAATTTTCAACCAAAATCAACGCGCCCCGATTTGTAAGCGACTTGCGAATAATTTCAGCGCGTTCCATCGTTGGCAACAGTTTGTTAATGCTTGCTTCAACCGCTTCCAAATACGTCGCATCATCACTAATCAAAATTGCTTGCGCGTCTTCATCGTGTTCCGCTTGGGAAAATAAATCCATCGCAATCCAATCAGGATTCGTCTTGCCGTCGCAAATAATCAAAATTTCAGAAGGACCTGCAATCATGTCGATACCGACTTGACCGAAAACTAATTTTTTCGCTGTCGCTACATAGATATTTCCAGGACCAACGATTTTCGCAACAGGTGGAATCGTTTGTGTGCCGTAAGCCAATGCCGCAACGGCTTGTGCGCCACCAATTGCAAATGCTCGGTCTACTCCCGCCAAATACGCCGCCGCTAAAACCAATTCATTCGTTTCACCGTTTGGTGTAGGCACAACCATAATCAATTCAGGTACGCCCGCAACTTTTGCAGGAATCGCATTCATTAAAACCGACGAAGGATAAGCCGCTTTTCCACCAGGAACGTACAGACCAACACGATCCAATGGGGTAACTTTTTGACCCAAAACAGTACCGTCGGTTTCGGTATATTGCCACGATTCCATTTTTTGTTTTTCGGCGTAAGCACGAATACGTTGTGCCGCTTGCTCTAAGGCTTGCGCTTGTTTATCGGGTAAATTCTCCCAAGCGGATTTCAATTTTTCTGTTGAAATTTCGAGTTCACTTGCTTCGAAAATACGGCAATGGTCAAAACGATTTGTGTATTCGATAACGGCAGAATCGCCATTTTTACGCACGTCAGAAATAATATCCAAGACACGTTGATGAATGGCTAAATCGTCCGATTCGTTCCATGCTAATAATCCTTTTAACTGCGCGGTGAAATTTTCGTCGGCAGCATTGAGTTTTTTAATTGTTATATTATTCATGTTAATTTTCAAAATTTAAAAAGTGTTTGGATGCACAAATTTTACGGTTAAACGGCGATTATTCAAGATAAAACGTGAACATCGCGTTGCGGATAAGGAATTTTGATTTTATTTTCGCGCAACGTTTTTTCTAAGCGCATATTCAAATCATGAATCACGAACCATCGCGTAGTTGGTTCTTTGACAAACGCACAAATTGAAAAATTCAATGCACTTTCACCAAAACCAATAAATAATACACACGGCTCAGGCGTATCTAAAACTAACGCACTGTCTTTTACCGTTTGCAACATTAAGGCATGAGCAAATTCGACATTTGAATTAAAGTCGATTCCAATGGGTAGCACAATTCGTGTCGTGGTATTGCTCAACGTCCAATTTGTTAACTGGCTCGTGATAAATGTTTTATTCGGCACAATCAATTCGCGTTGATCAATATCAATCAACGTCGTCGCACGCATTTGAATACGGCAAACAGAACCCGTTACATCACCAATTGTCACCACATCGCCCACACGAATCGGACGTTCAAATAACAAAATAATACCTGAAACCAAGTTGGCAAAAATCTCCTGTAATCCAAATCCTAAACCCACGCCTAATGCTGCAACCAGCCATTGCACTTGCGACCAACTGCCACCAAGTTCGTTCGAAATACTGATGAATGCAACCGTGATGAAAAAGTATTTTGCTAGCTGATTTGTAGCGTAACGGCTACCAACTTCGATTTCCCAGCGACGAAAAACGAGCAATTCTAAGAGACCGTAAAAATTTCGTACTGCAACGACGGCAATAAAGAAATACAAACCTGCAAACAGTAAATTTGTTAGCGTGATTGGCTGATAACTTTCTTGATTTTCAACCAAAATTTTATGTTGCCACAGCACAATTTGATCCAAAAATGAAAACGCAGGCAAAAGATTTTTCCAAATCAAGCCAACTCCCAAAATCATTGCAAACGCCAATGTGACGTGTAGTAATTTTTTGGTTTGCGCGTTAATTTTTGGAATATCGAGGGGTAATTCTTCGTCATATTTATCGTGCAATTCGCGTTGTTGTTCAGCATTTTTTAACGCTAATTGTCGATTCACCAATGTCAACCAACGCAAAACCATTTCGTGAATCACCACGACAAATATCAGCAATCGTAAAGTAATAATGAGTTTTTCTTGCAACTCCAACGCGCTCGAATAATAACCCATTATTGCCGCGCTTATAACGGTCAACGGTATTGTGATAACCAGCGCAAATGCCACATAACACAAACGTGGCGCATGATTTTTTAAACGAATTCGCCACAAATCATGACGCAAAAGTTTGACCATAAAAACCGTAAAAGCAATAAGGGCGACAATCAATGCAACCCGTCCCAGTGAATCGCTGTGTTCCGAAAATTTGGAGGTATGTGTGGCGTGAATTAAAAAAACAGCGGGAACTATAACAAATCGTAACCATCCAAAATGCGTATGTAGCAAAAGTACCGTATTTTTTTGCCATTGAAAATGTCGTCGCACAATCCCATCGACCGCAAAAATAGCATACGAAAATTGCCCCATAAACAGCGTAATCGACGATTTTTGTAATCCTGTTCCGAGTGCTAAAGTGAAATCTGTCGAACTATTTTTAGTTAAAAAAATTCCAAACAAATAGAGGATTATGGGGATTGGCAATGTAAATAAAATTTGATAAAAAAACGCCTGCAATGTGCTGTAAAAATGTGCTGTGTGCCAATGATGTAATTCAGTTTCTGTAACTTGTAAATGTTGGCGCGTCCAACTTTTCAGACGTATCAACAACCATAAAAAAGCAATCGACATACTGAAAAATAGCCGATTATTTTGAATGGCGCGTGATGTTTCACTTCCCAGTTCCAACCAATTTGAAGGTGAAAATAACCATTGCACGGAATGATAAAGTTCCGTCAGCATTGCTAAATTAACAGGTTCAGAACTTTGCACCCACAACAAACGTTCGTCTAAATACTCCGCAAATTTATTGGCTTGCACCAGCATTTGTTGACGAGTGAAATCCAAATCGCCCAATGTGCGTAAATAAGTTGCATCTGCTAACGCAAGTTTATTGAGTAATTCTTTTTGATTATTTAACAGTACGCGCAATTCAGCTTGAATCATCATCCGCTGTTCAAATGGCAAGGTCGTTTCAACTTCCGTTGCCATCAGCTGTTTTAACGTAGCGTCTAAATTCAACAATGATTTTTGCTTATCTTCAATTTTGAATTGTTCCAAACTGGTCAATTCCGTTTCATTTTGAAGTTTTCGCCCTTCCTGTTTTTCATTTAAATGGGCTAAATTGCGCCGTTGTTCGCGCAAAATTTTCCCTAATGCGGGGCTTAAACTTGCCAAACTAATTTTTTTATCAGCACTTTTAAATTCATTTTCGATGTCAGCCGTTTTAATTTCGACTTGCGTTTTTTGGTCACTAATTTGTTCTATTTTTGCCGTCATTGTTTGCAAATCGCGGCTATATTGAATGTTTTCAAGAGTAAATTTTTGAATGAGCGGATGCTTACTTTCAATATCTTTTTCCGATTGGCTGAGTACGTCTTCCATTTTTTTTGCTTCTTGTTGACGCAAATCGAACGCTAAATTTTCAATCGTTGAGACAACAGGCGCGAGAGCATTTTTTTGAATGTCGAGCAATTGAATCTGCGCTTTTAATAATTCTAGACGCGCGGGCTGACTAATCGCTTCAACATCGAGCAATTTTAATTCAGTCGTTTTTACCTCAATCAATGTTTTTAAATAAAGATGTTGTGCTTCAATTTCGAGTTTGGAATCTGTTTGCGTTACGGGAATTTCGAGTTTTTTGCGCGTATTTTCAATAAGTTGTTGCGCTGCAATCGATTCTTCTCGAATCAATATCGGGCGATTATTTTGTAAAGTTAAATCAGCCTCAAGTTTTTTTAATTGATCATCAAGCAGGCTAATTTTATTTTTTTCGATGATTAAACGCTGTTCCAATTCTTCGATTGGAATTTGGCTAAAATCTTCATTTTTTTGCTTACTTAGTTTAGCGGTAGATTGTTCGATTTCTTTTTGAAGAACTTTTGTTCGGGCGGGAGCTTGATGTAATGCGGCAGTAAAATTAGCAATTTGCGCGACAGCTTGTATGTAGCTAGTTATATTATCCTGTGCCGCCTGATATTGATTTAAAACGGCTGTTTTTGTGGACGATTCTAAACCTTGTCGCGCATTTAGCTCTGTAATTTTCCGTTTAATTAACTCGCTAGAAATCGATTCGGTTTGTGTGGGCAATGTCGCACTAAAACCGAAGGTTGAAACAAAAAATAAAATGAAGAAATAAAACCAAAATCGATTCATTTGGTCATCAAATAGCGTTGTTTTATTGCTTGTCCTAATTGATGAACCGCCATCGCGTATTTGTTGCTGCTGTTATATTTTTTGATAGTTTTGAAATTTTGCCCGATTGCCCAAAATTGATTACCGTTATCGGCACCTAAAATAATATATTCGTCATCAATATCGCCGTTAATTGGCATCGCAACAGGCTGATTAAATTGCCATCCCGAATTGCTAAAATAATGCGCGACGCTGCCAATGGCATCTTCGGAATTCCACAAATCGCGTTTGCCATCGCCGTTAAAATCAACCGCTAATTTGCGAAAACTTTTCGGCATAAATTGCCCTAAACCTAATGCGCCTGCCCATGAACCCACTACAGAACGTGGATTTAAGTTTTCTTCTTTTACCATCAGCAAAAAGTTTTCGAGTTCTTTACTGAAATACTCTGCACGGCGTATGGTGAAAAATGACAATGTACTTAACGCATCGAAAGTATTTGTTTTGCCAACATTACGCCCGAAATAGGTTTCCACACCGATAATACCAACGATATATTCAGGGTCAACATGATAGGTTTGCGCTGCACGTTGCAACGCGGCGGTATTTTGTCGCCAAAAATTAACGCCGTTGTTAATATGCGTATCGTCTAAAAATTGTTGCCGATATTTTGACCAACCTGGCGTAGATTTTGGTTTTTGTGGCGCGGAAGGCGGAAGTGGCGGCCCTGTGTATTTAGGTTTTGGTGGCACAAAAGGATCAACTTCTAAACGAATTACCGAATCGAGTTTGTTTGCTTGCGAAAAGAGTTCGTTCAAGTCATTTTCTGCAAAACCGTAATCGTGAACCATGTGTTGAATAAATTCGCGAACACCAGGCTGATTTGCGTAAATCCCAACCAAAGGACGCGGCTCAACGTAATCAGGCACTCTGCCCGTATCAACGGGTGTGGGTTTGCTGGGTCGAATAACTGGCTCAGACGCGCAACCTGCTAGCAAAAGTAGCAGAAATAAAACAAATAATCGGCGGTAAGTAGTCATCACGGGAAATTTCTCAAATAGCAATCGGGGCAGAGATATGGGTATCGGCATCGTAACCGATTAGTTCAAAATCATCGTAGGTATAATCGAAAATCGAGGCAGGTTTGCGTTTAATTTTCATCGTCGGCAACGAGCGAGGCGTGCGCTGTAATTGTGTTTTAGCTTGTTCTTGATGATTCAAATACAAATGCACATCGCCGCCCGTCCACACAAATTCGCCCAATTCTAAATCACATTGT
>CAZLGN010000110.1:0-7096 GCA_964558865.1 uncultured Methylomagnum sp. | reverse complement strand
CAAGGGTTAATAAGGCTTCAGTGAATAAATGGCAGGTAAAACGTAAAAGCAAAATAATCACTGCTTGTGCTTAAGTCAACAGTATTGACTTTTAATCACACCCTTTTTTACTTGCGTCATAATTTTGTCTTCATTTTCGTTAAAAGTTGCACCAATTCTAAATCTACCAGCGTCATGATTCAACAGACATTTTGACGCTCGGCGCACGACGTTTGCCAACATTTTTTTGGTCGCGGTAACGTATTTTTACTTTTTCAGGCTTCTCTTTTTTGATTTCAACTTTCTTTTTACCGCCAACAGTTTTACCTGAGGCTTTCAATTTTTTAGGACCTTGAAATTTTCCCGCCAATTCTTTGATATTTCGTCGAATAAAACTTTGTCGCAAAAACCGTTCAATACCCGCCATCAAATTCCACTCGGTATGTTTTACCAGCGTAATCGTCAAACCCGTTTCATCGCTGCGTCCCGTGCGTCCAATGCGGTGAATGTAGTTGATTCCATTGCGCGGCACTTCAAAGTTAATCACGAGTTGAATGCCTTTAATATCCAAGCCACGAGCCGCTAAATCCGTGGCAATTAACACATTCACCACACCGTCACGAAATAATTTCATCACACGCTGACGTTCTTTTTGATCCATTTCACCATGCAGCACAATCGCGCGAACACCTTTTGCCCGAACGGGATCACATAATGCCTCCGCCTGAGCGCGACTATTTGAAAATACGAGGGCTTTTTCAAATGTTTCATTCAATAACAACCACGCCAGTAATTGTTCCTTGTGCGGATTATCATCAGCTAAAACAATTTGTTGTTGAATATGCGGCAATTCGTCACGCAAGGTATTTAGCGCAATCAACTCGAATTTCTTGAGAATCTTGTCCGCCATTTTCAACACGCCCGCGTGGGTCAGCGTTGCTGAAAATAACAACGTTTGGCGATTTTCATTGCATTGTTTCGCAATCGTTAAAACGTCTTCACTGAATCCCATATCTAACATTCTATCGGCTTCGTCGAGAATTAACGTTTCCAAACTTTCAAACGGTTGGTTGTCTAAGGTCAATAATTCCAACACTCGCCCTGGTGTTGCAATCACAATCGCGGTACTTCTTCGCAGTAAGTTTTCTTGTTTTTTGAAATCTTCGCCGCCCGTAATTAGACCGACTTTCAACGATGTGCCATCAAGTAGTTGTTGACATTGCAGAAAAATTTGTTGTGCTAATTCGCGCGTCGGCACTAAAACTAAAGCACGAGTTCCCGCGTAATAGTTGGGATTAACGAGCAAATGATGCAGCGTCGGTAATAAAAACGCTAAGGTTTTACCGCTGCCTGTTTTCGCGCTGACCAATAAATTTTGGCGTTCTAAACAAGCAGGAATGGTGCGTTGTTGCACGGGCGTTGGTGTTTCAAATCCGTTTTTACTCAAGGCATTTTGTAATGCCGAATGTAAATTGAAACTCAAAAAATCAGTGGGTAAAGCAATTGGTGCAGGAGTTGTTTCTGTCATGTTTTTGTGTGAGTAAATGGTGGAAATGCCTTTATTGTAGGCGTTATTGCTTCGAATTTTTTAAGTTTTCAAACCGTCTCCAAACGTGACCACGCCGTTAAAATGGCTTTCACAACCGTTGCCAACGGAATCGCCAAAAATACGCCCCAAAATCCCCACAATCCACCAAAAAACAAAATGGCGATGATAATTGCAATCGCGTGTAAATTCACGGCTTCTGAAAAAAGTAACGGCACCAGCAACACTCCGTCTACCGCTTGAATAATCGCATACGCAATCACAATCGACATAAAATCATCGTTGCTAATTCCCCATTGAAAATATGCCACGCCTAAAACGGGAAACGTCACCAACGTCGCGCCAATGTATGGCAAAATCACCTGCAAACCCATTAAAACCGCCAGTAATAGTGCGTAATTCAAGCCCATCACTGCGTAAGTCACATAACTCACCGCGCATAAAATCAACACTTCCGACACTTTGCCGCGTACATAATTGCCAATTTGCGTATCAACTTCGTGCCAAACATCGACACTTAAATGCCGCTCTCTTGGCATAAATTGCATAAACCACGCCATCAAAAGTTCTTTGTCTTTGAGCAGAAAAAACACCATCATCGGCACAAGAAATAAATAAATCATCGCGCTAATCAGCCCCATTACTGATGCCGCCGAAACCGATAACAAACCTTGACCATAACTGAGCAATTCACGTTGCACAACTTGTAAAATTTCTTGGATTTTGGTTTCGGAAATCAATTTCGGATACAGTTTCGGCAACCGCATAATGCCTGTCTGTGCGTGGCTGATAATGTCGGGAACTTGCTGCACCAATTCAACCGCCTGTTGTGAAATAATGGGAATTAAAATAAACAACAAAAACACAAGGCTGGTGACAAATAGCGAAAACACCAACATCACCGCTGTAAATCGCGGAATTTGCAGTTTTTCGCTTTTATTAACAATGCCTTCGAGCAAATACGCAATGACTATTGACACAAAAACAGGCATCAATAAATCCGATAATGAATAAATCAATACAAAACTGACTAACACAATAATCGCTAATGACGCAGCTTGTGTGTTTGGAAATACCCGTTTTATCGTGCGTTGAATAAAATGGTGCGTAATGGGGGATTCGGTACTCATGGATTTTTAATCTCACTCAGAAAAATAAGCAAAACAGCCGCGCCCTTTTGCTTTAGCTTGATATAACGCTAAATCGGCGTTTAGGATGAGTTGCGTGGCATCAAAACCATTTTGTGGGTAAATGCTGATTCCAACACTTGCGCCAATTTGTACATTCTTGCCTAGCGTCAAATCAAAGGGTTTTTTTAATTCAAATACGATATTTTTAGCGACCAATGCCGCATCAACAGGGTGTGTGATATTTTCTAACACCACAATAAATTCATCACCGCCTAAACGTGCTAGGGTGTCCGATTCACGAATTAGCGCATTCAATCGCCTCGCAACTTGTTGTAATAATTCATCTCCCGCCAAATGCCCCAACGTATCATTAACCGCCTTGAATTTGTCTAAATCAAGCATCAATACGCCCAATTGTTTATTTTGGCGTTGTGCCATAATAAGACTTTGTTCCATTCGCTCGTGCAATAAACGCCGATTCGGTAACTGTGTCAGCGGGTCGTAATAAGCTAAATTACGGATTTTTTTCTCTTCCGCTTTTCGTTCGGTAATATCGGATTGCATTCCAACGTAATTTGTTACTAAACCATTTTTATCAGTCACTGCGGTAATCGTTAGCCATGTCGGATAAATTTCACCGTTTTTGCCTCTGTCCCAAATCTCACCGCGCCACGAACCTTCCTGATTAAGAACTTGCCACATGGTTTGATAAAAGGCTTCATCGTGATGCCCAGAATGTAAAAAATTTATTGTATTGCCAATACATTCTTCAGCCGAATAGCCCGTCAATAGGGTAAATGCTTTATTAACGCGCAAAATGATGGTTTTTGAATCAGTAATCACTATTGCTTCATTCGATTCAAATGCAATTGCCGCAATGCGTGATTCTATGCCGAAATTTTTTTGTTCCGTAATATCAACCAGTGAGCCAATGTAACCCGTAAAAATACCTAAATCGTTGAAAATTGGTACGCCTTGATCAAAAAACCACCGCCATTCACCGCTTACATGACACAAACGGTATTCAACTGAAACAGGTAAGTGAGCTTTGATATTGTGGTAATAACTCGTTAAAACAGTCACTACATCATCAGGGTGTACTAAGTTTCGCCATTCTTTATGCGTTATTGTGGGTGATAATTTTGCACCGACAAAATCTAACCAGGCTTTATTAGAAAATATCGGTGTTCCATTTCTATCCGTAAGCCAAATCATGATGGGGGAATTATTCGCGATTAAACGAAAGCGTTCTTCACTGGCTTTCAATGACATTTCAAATTTTTTATGCGTAGTAACATCACGCAACGAGCAGTGAAATAAAAAACCTTGTTCAGTTTCAATTGGAATCAAGCCAATTTCGACATCAACTTCTGTTAAATCTTTACATAACACCATAATATGCAAAAAGCCTCCGCCCATTAAACGTGGCGCGGGCGCAATACAATAAGTTTCACGGTATTGACGGTGGTGTTCACGAAAGCGCGACGGCACTAAAATATCTACCGACTGCCCAACTAATTCAACCGTTGTATAACCAAATAAAATTTCAGTTTGCTTATTTATCATGACAATAATGCCTTGTGCATCACTGACTATTACCGCATCAGATTGAGCATCGAAAATAGCTTGTTTTTGTGCGATGTCACTTTCTAATTCAGCTATTTTTTTGACGAGTTGCCCAAGATGCTTTTTAGTTGCAAGTTTTCTTTGGCACCAGTTGTTAAAAATTTTCAAGTTCATGATTCCTTGCTCAACTGGAATTAGAGGGATTGACCGCACCGTATAAGTTAGTTCAATCGTTTAAGTTTAATTAAATGGATTCGACGACTATCTGTTTTAATCACTTCAAATTTCAAATTATCCACCGTCAAACTTTCGCCTTTTTGTGGCATTCGTTCAAGTTGACTAACGATAAAACCACCAATGGTGTCGTATTCATCCGTTTCCAATTTTGTACCAAAATACTCGTCAAACTCATCGATTGGCATCAATGCTTTCAACATATATTCTTTTTCACTGCGTTGAAAAACATAATTTTCATCTTCAGGATCATCGTGTTCATCTTCAATGTCGCCGACGATTTGCTCTAAAACATCTTCAATCGTGACTAAACCAGCAGCTTGCCCGTATTCATCGACGACAACTGCCATGTGATTTCCGTTCGTCCTCGATTCTTTGAGCAACACATTTAAGCGTTTGCTTTCAGGAACGATACTGACAGAGCGCATAATTTCTTGCACAGTGAGATTTTTATTTTCAAATACTCGAACGAGTAAATCTTTGGTTAATAACACGCCGATAACTTTACTCTTGTCGCCGTCAATCACAGGATAACGCGAATGTCCCGATTCAATCACCAGTGGCAAAATACTTTCGAGCGTTGCGTCTTTCGGCAACACAATCATTTGTACGCGCGGAATCATGATGTCACGCACACGCATTTGGGAAACTTGCAGCACACCTTCAATCATTGACAATGCGTCGGTATCGAGCAAACTTCGCGTCTTGGCTTCGCGTAATAATTCCAATAAATCATCAACATTTTGTGGTTCTCCTGTTAATAATTGACTGAGTTTATCGAACCACGATTTGTGTGGCGTTGAAGGGGGATAATCGTCACTCATAAGTCAGTACCATCTTCATAAGGATTCGGAATTGATAATGTTTGTAATAATTCGATTTCTTTGGTTTCCATTTCTTCGGCTTGAGTATCATCAATGTGGTCGTAACCCAGTAAATGTAAGGTGCCATGAATCACAATGTGCGCCCAATGGTTGTGTAAGGGTTTATTTTGTTCTGCCGCTTCGCGTTCCAAAACGGGCGCACAAATCACTAAATCACCAAGTAAATTCAATTCTATGCCATCAGGTACTTCAAACGGAAAACTTAAAATGTTAGTCGCGCCATTTTTGTGGCGATAGGTTTCATTGAGTTGTGCGGATTCAGTTTCGTCTACGATACGAATTGTTAGCTCAAATTCTTCATTTAAACTCGCTAAAACCGCATTCACCCACGATTCTAATTGCGCGTCGCTCGGCTGATTTTGTGATTTAAAAACACGTTGAATGTCGATGATGTTCATTTTTGATTTTTCTCAAACGCTTCATAGGCTTCAACAATACGCTGAACCAATGGATGACGCACTACATCGCGTGCGCTGAAATGGGTAAAACTAATGCCTTCGACTTCGGTCAATACTTTTAAAACATGATGCAAGCCCGACATTTTTTCACTAGGTAAATCAATTTGGGTAATATCGCCTGTAATGACCGCCGTTGAACCAAAACCTAAGCGCGTTAAAAACATTTTGATTTGTTCCAGCGTGGTATTTTGCGCTTCGTCGAGAATGATGAAACAATTTGAGAGCGTTCTACCACGCATAAAGGCCAGCGGCGCAACTTCAATAACGCCTTTTTCAAGCAACTTTTCAACACGTTCTAAGCCTAGCATTTCATGCAATGCGTCATAAAGCGGGCGCAAATACGGGTCAACTTTTTGCGCCATATCGCCTGGTAAAAAACCGAGTTTTTCACCCGCTTCAACTGCTGGACGAACCAAAATGATTTTGCGAACTTGCTCATTTTGCAACGCATGAACCGCACAAGCGACCGCTAAATAGGTTTTACCCGTTCCCGCAGGGCCAATGCCAAAATTCACATCGTGCGAGACGATTTTTTGCAAATAACCGATTTGATTCGCGCCACGTCCTTTGATTAAACCCTGTTTCGTTTTAATTACAACAGGCTCAAAAGTTGGAATTTCAGGTTGCAAACTGACTTCAATCGACGCTTCTTGCAACGCTAAATGCACAAGTTCAGGCGTTATAAAATCTTTTTCCGTCGCCGCAAATAATGACTGCATCACCGCACCACACCCTACAATCACGTTTTCGTCGCCGTCAATTTGAAAATGGTTGCCGCGATTGGCAATTTGAACGCCTAACCGTTTTTCTAAATGCCGCAAATGCTCATCAAATTGCCCACAAAAATTGATTAAACGTTCGTTATCTTCTGGCAATAAAACTAAATCAAGTGAACTCATATACCCGCCAAATCAATCATTCGACCACGCAATGAATTTGTGAGCGATTCGGTAATCAAAACATTCACAAATTGTCCCGTTAAACGCGGATGCCCAATGAAATTAACCACGCGGTTATTTTCGGTTCGTCCTTGCATTTGAAGTGGATTTTTCTTTGATTGCCCTTCGACTAAAATCGTTTGCGTTGTGCCAATCATTTTTTCTGCAATCGCATTTGCCATTTCGTTAATTCGATTTTGGAAACGTTCCAAACGTTCTTTTTTCTCGTCAAGTGACACGTTGTCTTCAAATTCTGCCGCTGGCGTTCCTGGTCTCGCGCTGTAAATAAAGCTAAATGACAAATCAAAATTCATTTCGTCAATAAACTGCATCGTTTCTTCAAATTCGACTTCGGTTTCAC
>CAZLGN010000109.1:0-7103 GCA_964558865.1 uncultured Methylomagnum sp. | reverse complement strand
TTTATTCACCAGGTTTAGGGGAAATCGAACCGCACGTTATGGACGCATTGCAAAGCGTCGATTGTTTGCTGGTTGATGGCACTTTTTGGACAGATGACGAAATGGTCACACAAGGAATTAGTCACAAAAAAGCCCGCGAAATTGGGCATTTGCCACAATCTGGCGCGGGCGGAATGATTGACGTTTTAAATGGCGTAAGCAATGCGCGAAAAATTTTAATTCACATCAATAACACGAATCCAATTTTAGATAACGACTCACCAGAAAGAAAAACACTTGATGCAGCAGGCATTGAAGTCGCTTTTGATGGTTTAGAAATTGAGCTGTAATTTCAAAAATTAGTCTTCCAGCATTTCAACTTGTTCCTGCAAATCCAACCAAGTCATTTCAGCGTCGTCCAATAATTTATCAATGTGTGCTTTGCGTTCCAAAACGGTTCGCAAACGCGCTTTTTCACTGTCGGCATAAATCTTTTCATCCGCTAATTGTGTTTCTAAATCACGTTGTTCAGCGTGATATTTTTCAACCGCCGCTTCGGCTTTTTTCAGCGCATCAAACAAGGGCTTTTGTTTTTGGCGACGTTCGGCATCGAGTTTGCGCTGGTCTTTACGCGACACGTTTTCAGATTTTTCGGGTTGATTTTGTGCTTCATTAGCGCGTTTTTGTTCGGCTAACCACGCGCGGTAATCGTCTAAATCGCCATCAAACGGCACCACTTTTTCGTTCGCCACCAATAATAATGTGTCTGTAACCGAACGCAATAAGTGTCTATCGTGCGACACCACTACCATTGCACCTTGAAAATCTTGCAACGCCACGCTTAACGCATGACACATATCCAAATCTAAATGGTTGGTCGGCTCATCGAGCAACAACAAATTCGGATTTTTATAAACGATTAACGCCAAAACCAACCGCGCTTTTTCACCACCTGAAAACGGTTGAACTTTTTCAACGACTTTATCGCCACAAAAATCAAACCCACCCAAAAAGTTACGCAATTCTTTTTCGGTAGCTTGTTTGTCGATTTGTTGTAAATGCCAGAGCGGTGATTCATCTAAATGCAATTGTTCAAGTTGATGTTGCGCGAAATAGCCCATATTCAGCGCGTCGGCTTCTAAACGTTTTCCAGATAAAAGCGGCAAAGTTCCTGCCAACGTTTTCAACAAACTGGATTTTCCCGCACCGTTTGAACCCAATAAGCCAATTCTATCGCCTGCCGCTATCGTCAAACTGACGTTGGGCAAAATTATTTTTTGTTCATAACCGATTGCCACGTCATCGAGCGTCAACAAGGGATTCGGCATTTTTTTCGGCGCAGGAAAGGTGAAATTAAACGGCGAATCAACGTGCGCCATTGAAATCAATTCCATTCTTTCAAGGGCTTTAATCCGACTTTGTGCCTGACGAGCTTTCGTGGCTTGCGCTTTGAAACGGGTCACAAAACTTTGAATATGAGCAATTTCACGTTGTTGTTTTTGATAAGACGATTGCTGTTGTGCTAATTTCTCCGCTCGCATTCGTTCAAACGCGCTGTAATTGCCTGTATAAATCTCTGCTTTGCCTTGTTCAATATGAACGATATGGTCAGTAATCGTGTCGAGAAAATCACGGTCATGCGAAATCAACAGAAGCGTTCCCGCGTAATAACCCAGCCAATCTTGCAACCATAAAACCGCGTCCAAATCCAAATGATTTGTGGGTTCGTCGAGCAACAAAACATCCGAGCGACACATTAACGCTTGCGCCAAATTTAAACGCATTCGCCAACCGCCAGAAAATGACGCAACAGAATTTTGCATTTTGGGTGCAGTAAAACCTAAACCATCTAGCAAACGCGCGGCGCGAGAAGCCGCGCTATAACCGCCAATAACATCTAACGCGGCATGAAGTTCTGCTTGTTTTATGCCGTCTTGATTGGCTTCGGCAACACTTAACTGTTGTTCTAACTGCCGCAATTCCGCATCACCATCCATTACATAATCAAGTGCCGAACATTCCACAGCAGGCATTTCTTGAGCAACGTGTGCGACGGCTAAATTAGGCGGCATGGTGAAATCACCTTCATCGGCGTGCAATTCGTTTTTGACCATCGCAAACAAACTGGATTTACCCGCGCCATTCGCGCCAGTGAAACCCACTTTTTGCCCGCTATGCAAAGTGAAAGAAGCGTTTGAAAATAAGACCCGTGTGCCACGGCGTAGCGTGATATTTCTGAAATTAAGCATGATTAGTTTTATGGATGAATAAGAAAAATACGCGCCATTTTAGTGGCGCGTAACACAGAAATTTACAGCGAATCACCAATGGTTTTTTTATAAAAGGGCCAATTTGTAACATGCAGATATTTTCGAACGGGCGACTTAATTACCGACACACAAAGTGCAATTGAAAATAAACACCATACCGCCGCATATTCATTCGGGTCATCAGTTGTAATATCAGAAATCCAAGGTCCCATGAAATAATGGAACAATACAAATTTCCACGAACCGTAAAGCGTCGGTAAAACAAATGCGACCAAAATATAGGCTAGGACGTGCAAGCCCCAATTAAAATTAAATAACCATTCAACTGGATGTGACAGCAAACCATTTAACGGCATTTGCCACGCGATGTGCCACGCGCCTGAAACTGAACAAATATGTGGACCACAGAAACCTTCGGTGCCAATCACACATTCACCCGCCCACGCGAATGGATACATTTTAAACAAAATCAAAATTGAACCCGCCGCACTAATTGTATAAACAGCCGTTCTTATTTTAAGTTTGACGCTTTCTGGTATGAAATACATTGCTACCATATTGACAAAAAATGGCTGAAACGCGACGTGTAAATATCCCAGCATCGTCAGTATTTGATTGTTGGGGTTGTCGCATAAATCGATATAAACATAAGTGAATGCCTGTAATAATTCCATCAGTGCAAAATACGTCAATGGAATCCAAAGTTCTTTTGATTCGCCTTTTTTCGCAATGTAATAAGCTGTCCCTAAACCCACTGCCGCCAGTACACCCGATGCCTCGCCACTCCAACACATTCTATTTTCCTCGTTAATTTTCTTGTTATTATAATTATCAGTTTTAAACGCAACCCAAAGCCGTTACATCACCTTAAAAGTATAGCACAGCCAAAAAATCACGCTTTTCAATGTGATATACTTCAAAAATCTTGTTAATTTGCCTATCTCGTGTCAATGTCTAAACTTACCGTCACTAATCACAATCGTAATATCACTGGTTTAACATATATCTATCCTGTGATTTCACGCCGCGCTGGCGGTTTATCGATTGGCATAAATTTCAATCCCAATAATGCTTGTAATTGGCGGTGCATTTACTGTCAAGTGCCAAATTTGAAACTCGGCACAGCTCCTGAAATAGATTTGGATTTATTGGCGAAAGAACTACGGTTATTTTTAGACGATGTTTTACATGGTGATTTTTATGAACGCATGGAAGTTCCAATCGAACAACGTGTAATTAAAGATATTGCGATTGCGGGAAATGGTGAACCCACCAGTTTGGCGAATTTTGATGTAGCGATTTCTATGATTGGTGATATTGCCACGGAATCGGGCATTTTTCCTGAAAGTCATTTTGTATTGATTACAAATGGCAGTTTGATTCATCGTGCAGCTGTTCAAACGGGTTTAAAAATTCTAAATAGTTTTGGCGGCGAAGTGTGGTTCAAAATGGATAGCGGAACAACCGAAGGTAGGGCGTTAATCAATCATTCGGCACAAACGAATGAAGCGGTTTTGAAAAATTTAACGTTTGCCTCGCAATGTTGCGAGACGAAAATTCAAATTTGTTTAGTCGATTACAAACAAGGCGGTTTTTCAAAAAGTGAACACGAAGGTTTTTTGAGTTTTTTAACTCAAATTCGGGCAATAACAAACATTCAAAATGTAACGATTTACTCTTTGGCGCGTCCTTCATTACAACCAGAAGCAATCGATTTACGCTCGATGCCGTTAGCGATAATGGAAAATTTCGCACAAGAAATTCGATTTTTAGGTTACGAAGTGACCGTAACACCTTAGTGAATGCGTAATGCAGTTAAAACAGTTAGAATAACGACAACGTTAATAACTTCGTCCAAGGACTTTATGAATACCGAAAAATTGATTACTGCTTACAGCGAGTTTATGCACCATTTGCATGAAACAATGGAAGAAACACTAAATTCATTTACTGATGCTTTTGAAACATCAAAAGAAAAAGTTGGCGAAAGCAGCGAATTAACGAATGAAGAACTTGATCACGTTTCAAACCAAGTTAAACGCGATGTGGAACACGCAGCGAAAAACTTGCCCGCTCATGATGATGATTCGTTGACCGAATGGTTAAAATTCGACATCGAATTGATTGAAAATTTAACTTGGGACGCATTTTTAAGCGTAGCGGATAAAACGCGAATTGAACTCGCTGAAATTGAACAACACGCCATCACCCATAAATACAATAATGGTGACATTACGATTGCTGGGACATTTGAATGCGAAAGTTGCAAAAAACACATCGCGTTTAAAACGGCAAGTCGAATTCCAGAATGTCCAACTTGCCACAACCACACCTTTGTTCGCGTTTAAACTTAATTCGAGACGCAATCATGATAAACAGTGGATTATTAGAAATTTTACTTTTGGCGCAACACAAGGCTGACGTTAAATTAGGCTGGCATAGTAAACGAGTTGCCTGTTACGCGCGTGAACTAGCGAAGGAATTGAGACAATCGCTCGATTTTCAAAAACACATTTTTTTGGGTGGTTTAGTTCACGATATTGGTTTTTTAAAACTTGACGTGGATTTTAGCCAAATTTCTCGCGACATGACGTTACACACGGATGTTAATTTAATTCAACAGCACGTCAAAGAAGGCGTGTATTTGTTGTCTAAAATCATCAACAATTCAGATGTTTTAGATCTCGTAAAGCATCATCATGAAAAGTTTAATGGCGAAGGTTATCCCGATGGTTTGAAAGGCGATGAAATCTCGCTTGCCGCACGGATTTTAGCGGTCGCTGATTTGTACGATGCCATGATGGTTGGTGAAATGTTTGGCGAGGAGCGTTCGATTCCTAAGGATATTGTTCATCACATGACCGCTGAATTAAGTGGCGCAGAACTTGATCCCGAATTGGTAAAAGTCTTTTTAGGTATTTTGCAACGCAATCCTGTGTTTTATTTGCCTGTTAAAAATAACGAATTGAATTTGTATAAACTCGTTTATTTAGTTCCAGGAAAGTTGGAATCGGGCGATTTGTGTGACCAATACGGTACAATTTTGGTCAAGCAAGGCGCGGAATTATCGCAGCACAAACTCGACAACATTCGCTCAAATTATCCTGGGCAAAAAATCATTTACATTCCACAAGAATCTCAATCTTAAAAAATTTTAGAGGAAAAACTCATGTCAGAATTCAACAATGTCTCAGTCGTGAAAAAAGCTAACGTGTATTTCGATGGTAACGTTATTAGTCGCACCGTTAAATTTGCTGATGGTTCAATCAAAACGTTAGGTTTTATGCAAGTGGGCGAATATGTTTTTAATGTTGGCGTGCCTGAAATCATGGAAATTCAAAGCGGTGAATTAGACGTTTTATTGCCGAATGAAGATTGGAAACTGATTAAAGGCGGCGAAGCATTCAATGTTCCTGAAAATTCACAATTCAAAATGCGTGTTCATCAGCCGACGGATTACATTTGTTCATTTGTTTAAAATACTTGTGATTTGTCGTGTGTGTTAAAAAGCCGCCTGAAAAAGTCGCTCTTTTTGTCGATGTGTTGCATTGTCATTATGCAACACAGCAGCAATATCAACGCGCCTTGGATTATCAGGCTTTTTGGGCATCTGCAACGAAAAATCGTGAAGTTGTCATTGCCATTGCTTATGACTTTGATTGTTACGATAACTTCGATGGCGACACACAAAGACTGTTATTGAGTGAACTGGGATTTAACGTCAAGGTAAAATCCTGTGAACAACATCGACCGTATCATCAAAACGACTGGAGCGTAGGTATTACGCTAGATATTATTGAGCAAGCGGCTCGTGCAGATGTCATTGTTTTACTGACGGGCAATGATAATTTTGACGTGTTACTGGATAAAATCCGCCTCACTTACGGCATGATTATGACGATTGAAGTCTATGCCGTCGCCACAACTACCACGGCATTTAAACATTCTGCACATCATTTTATTTCCATCGACGAAACATTATTACTTTAATTATTTTTCAATGTTCTTTTTTACTTTTTAGGATTCCCACTTTGATTTCTACCGCAAATATCACCATGCAATTTGGCGCAAAGCCTTTGTTTGAAAACATCTCTGTTAAATTTGGCGATGGAAATCGCTACGGTTTAATTGGCGCAAACGGCTGTGGTAAATCCACCTTTATGAAAATTCTCAGCGGTGATTTAGAGCCATCGGCGGGAAACGTCAGCCTTTCACCAAACGAACGATTGGGAAATTTACGCCAAGATCAATTCGCCTTTGAAGATTCCCGCGTCATTGACGTAGTTTTAATGGGTCACAAAGAAATGTGGGCAGCAATGTCAGAACGTGATGCGATTTACGCTAATTTGGAAGCCACTGAAGATGATTATATGCACGCGGCAGAATTAGAAACCGTGTTTGCTGAATTCAATGGTTACACAGCTGAATCACGCGCTGGCGAATTATTGCTTGGTTTAGATATTCCTGTTGAACAACATTTTGGTTTGATGAGTGCGGTAGCACCAGGCTGGAAATTGCGAGTTTTATTAGCGCAAGCGTTGTTTTCAAATCCTGACATTATGTTACTCGACGAACCAACCAACAATTTGGACATCAACACGATTCGCTGGTTAGAAGATATGTTAAATGACCGCGATTGCACAATGGTGATTATTTCGCATGATAGACATTTTCTAAACAGCGTTTGTACACATATTGCCGACATGGATTATGGCGAATTGCGCGTTTACCCTGGCAATTACGACGATTACATGGTGGCATCAACAGAAGTTCGAGAACGTTTGCTTGCAGGAAATGCCAAAAAGAAAACTCAAATTGTAGAATTACAAGCCTTCGTAAGACGCTTTTCTGCTA
>CAZLGN010000108.1:0-7149 GCA_964558865.1 uncultured Methylomagnum sp. | reverse complement strand
CTAAAAATCATCCATGATTTTCAGCGTCGGGAAATTGTTTTTGACTGAATCCTTAGTAGTAGGAGGATAATGTGCTAAAACCTTGTCGATTTACAGCGGCTTAATGCGGCATTGTGTTTCACTTCTATCATCGCCATTTTGAAATTCGCCTTTCAAAATGAGGATATTTTACCGATACGTTTTAGGTCATCCATAGAGTTGAAACACCTTCCAAAAAAGCAAAACACCTCCCAAAAAAGGAACGAAAATGCCTCAATTAACTAAAAAATGGCAAAAGCCAAACCGTTTTGATAATAATTTAATTGTTATCGGCGCAGGTTCAGGCGGTTTAGTTACGTCTTATATTGCGGCGGCGGTGAAAGCAAAAGTCACGCTAATTGAAAAACATAAAATGGGCGGCGATTGTTTAAATACAGGTTGCGTCCCATCTAAAGCCTTAATTCGTAGTGCAAAATTTTTATCGTATATCAGTCGTGCGGATGAATTCGGCATCAAAAACGCACACGTTGAATTTGATTTTGCTGACGTAATGGAACGTGTTCAAAATGTCGTGAAAGAAGTCGAACCGCATGATTCTATCGAGCGTTACCACGAATTAGGCGTAAATGTGATAACTGGCACAGCAAAAATTATTTCACCTTGGGAAGTCGAAATCACGACTGAAACAGGCGTACAAAAAATAAGCTCACGTTCCATTGTCATTGCCGCAGGCGCACGTCCTTTTGTGCCGCCGATTCCTGGGCTTGATAAAATCAATTATTTAACGTCGGATACGATTTGGAATCTGCGGCAAAAACCAAAACGCTTAGTCGTTTTAGGTGGTGGACCAATCGGTTGTGAATTAGCGCAATCGTTTTCGCGTTTAGGTTGTGAAGTCACGCAAGTTGAAAAAGCCACTCGTTTAATGCAGCACGAAGATGCAGAAGTAAGCGCATTAGTGATGGCAAAATTTCAAAAAGAAGGTATTCTCGTTTTAACCGCACATACGGTAAAAGAATTTGTAGTTGAAAATGGCGAAAAAATCTTAATTGCCGACTATGACGGCAAAGAAATTCGGATTGCATTCGATGAGGTTTTATTAGCTATTGGACGTGTGGCGAACATTTCAGGTTATGGCGTGGAAGAAATGGGCATTGCGTTATCACCGCGAAATACGATTGTCGTGAATGCATTTCAAGAAACAAATTACCCAAATATCTACGCTTGCGGGGATGTTACAAGTGCTTATCAATTTACGCATACTGCCGCGCATCAAGCGTGGTATGCCGCGGTCAATGCGTTGTTTGGCAATTTCAAAAAATTCAAAACCGATTACTCAGTAATTCCGTGGGCAACGTTTACCGATCCCGAAGTAGCACGAGTCGGTTTAAATGAACAAGAAGCCAAAGCACAAATCATTCCTTACGAAGTCAGTATTTACAGCATTGACAATTTAGATAGAGCAATTGCTGACCGTGAAGCGCATGGCTTTGTGAAAATTTTGACTGTTCCGAATAAAGATAAAATTTTAGGCGTGACGATTGTCGGTGAACATTCTGGCGATTTAATTACCGAATTTGTTTTGGCGATGAAATACAATCTAGGACTGAATAAAATATTCAGCACAATTCATATTTATCCTACAATGGCAGAAGCAAATAAATATGTCGCAGGCATTTGGAAACGCAATCACGCGCCACAAAAATTATTAGCATGGGTTGAGCGTTATCACGCTTGGCGAAGAAACTAAACTGAGATTTTTATGCTGGATTCTTTACCGTATTTGAAAAATTCCGATTTCCCCGAAATTCACCGTAACAAACTTGAAATTCTGCAAGTCAATTTGGGTTATTTGTGCAATTTGAGTTGTACGCATTGTCACGTTAATGCAAGCCCGAAACGCACGGAGTTAATGGATAAAACCACCATTGATAAGATTTTAAAATTCATCGACGCACATCCGATTCATACGCTTGATTTAACGGGTGGCGCACCTGAAATGAATCCGCATTTTCGTTATTTTGTAACGGAATCCTTAAATCGTGGTTTGAAAGTGATTGACCGCTGTAATTTGGTGATTTTGCTGGAATCGGGTTTTGAGTGGTTGGCAGAATTTTTGGCAGAAAGTCGAGTTGAAATCGTCGCGTCATTGCCGTGTTATTTAAAAGATAACGTCGATAAACAACGTGGCAAAGGCACATTTGACGCAAGTATTTTAGCGTTGCAAAAGTTGAATGCGCTCGGTTACGGCTTAGAAAATAGCGCGTTGCAACTCAATTTAGTTTTCAATCCACAAGGCGCAACGTTGCCGCCGAATCAACAAAGCCTTGAGCAAGATTACAAAAAACATTTACACGCGCATTTTGGGATTGAATTTAATCAATTATTTGCGATTACCAATTTGCCGATTCAACGTTTTGGCAGCGTTTTACTGAGTAAAGGGCAATTTGATGATTACATGAATTTGCTCAAAACCAATTTTCACGCACCGAATTTAGAAAAGGTGATGTGTAAAAATACGTTGAGCGTTGACTGGCAAGGATTTGTTTATGATTGTGATTTCAATCAAATGCTCAAACTGCCGCTTGAAACGGATAACAAAATCCACATTCGAGACGTTGGGGAATTGTTCGGAAAAACCATTAACACTTTGCAACATTGTTACGGCTGCACTGCAGGTCAAGGCAGTAGTTGCACAGGTGCAATTTAAATTTACTTTTTTATTTTTTGGAGAAACTATGACTATCGAAACAGGTGTTTTACAACGTTATTCACAAGGTGCAGAAGCGGTACAACCCGATTTATGCTGTCCCGTTGATTATGACCAAGAATTACTAAAATTATTACCGCAAGAAATTATTGAAAAAGATTACGGTTGCGGCGACCCGTCACGTTATGTGAAAGAAGGGGACGTGGTTTTGGATTTGGGTTCAGGTTCAGGAAAAATTTGTTACATGGCAGCGCAATTAGTCGGCGACACTGGCAAAGTCATTGGCGTGGATATGAATGACGATATGCTTGGATTGGCGCGAAAATATCAAGACGAAATGGCGCAAAAACTAGGCTCTAATCGTGTGGAATTTGTGAAAGGACAAATCCAAGATTTGGCATTAGATTTAAATGCGCTCGATAAACATTTACAAGAAAATCCCATTTCGACAGCGCAAGACGTAATTCATTTACGCGCATGGCAAGAAAAACAACGCAAAGAATCACCGTTAATTGCAGATAATTCGGTGGATTTGGTGGTTTCAAATTGCGTCTTAAATTTGGTGCATGACAGCGACAAAACGCAATTGATTCAAGAAATCTTCCGCGTCACAAAGCCAGGTGGACGTGTAGCAATTTCTGACATTGTTAGTGATGAATTGGTGCCAGAGAATTTAAAAGCCGATTCACATTTATGGAGCGGTTGCATTTCGGGCGCGTTGCAAGAACATGAATTTTTAGAAGCGTTTATTGCCGCAGGTTTTGTCGCCGTAGCGTATGACAAATGGGAAAGTAGTGCGTGGCAAATCGTTGAAGGCATCGAATTCCGTTCGGTGACAATTACCGCCGTTAAACCGCATGATGAACCGTGTTTAGACAAAGGTCATGCGGTGATTTATCGCGGCGCATTTTCAAAAGTCTATGACGATGAAGGACACGTTTTTTATCGTGGACAACGCATGGCGATGTGTGAACGCAGTTTTAATTTACTCACGAGCGGCGTTTATAGCGACCAGTTTATTGGCATTGCACCGACACAAGAACAAGAACCACAAAATTGGTGTCACGCGCCTGGTACATTAAGACCTGCTGCGGTAACAAAAGGGGCTGTGCATCAATCTGATTGTGCGCCTGGTTGTTGTTAAGGATTAAAAATGACTTTTCTAACGGTGTTAATTCTGGCTATCTGCTTTTTAGCGTATTCAAACGGGGCAAATGATAATTTCAAAGGCGTTGCAACCTTGTTTGGTAGCGGTACGAGCAGTTATCGAAATGCAATAAGTTGGGCAACCTTGACGACATTTTTGGGGTCAGTGTGTTCAATTTTTTTAGCCGAAAAATTACTCAAAAGTTTTTCGGGAAAAGGCTTGGTTCCTGATGCCATTGCACTTTCGCCTGAATTTTTATTAGCCGTATCGCTTGGCGCGGGAATTACCGTTTTAGTCGCCGCGTCAAAAGGATTTCCAATTTCCACCACACACGGTTTAACAGGTGCGTTAGTGGGGGCAGGCTTGATGGCGGTAGGAATGGACATCAATTTTTCCGCATTAGGAAGCGCGTTTTTTATTCCATTGTTGGTCAGTCCGTTGATTGCAATTGTGTTGGGTGCGATGACGTATTTTGTATTTCGAGCGGTGCGGATTCAATTGGGTATCACAAAAGAATTTTGTTTGTGTGTCGGACAAACTGAAACTATCGTGCCGATTCTACAACCTAATTCGTGTTTTGCGATGACGACGGTGACAAATATAGACGCGAGTTTTGATAATGAAACCGTTTGCCAACAGCGTTATTCTGGTAGCTTTCTGAAAATCAACAGCCAAAAACTGTTGGATTTTGTGCATTATCTTAGTGCAGGCTTGGTATGTTTTGCACGCGGACTAAATGACACGCCAAAAATTATGGCGATTTTAATGGCAGCTCATGCGTTAGAACTGCAATCAGGTTTGTTATTAGTTGGCGTGGCGATGGCAATTGGCGGTGTTTTACATTCGCGTGATATCGCTGAAACGATGGGTAAAAAAATCACGCCGTTAAATCATGGTCAAGGATTTTCTGCGAATGTGGTCACGGCTTTTTTGGTAATTTTCGCCAGTCAATTGGGCGTTCCTGTTTCAACAACGCATGTTTCTGTTGGTTCAGTCTTTGGCATTGGCGCACTTACTCGGAAGGCTGATATTAGTGTTGTTTCTCAGATTGCGCTGTCATGGTTATTAACCTTGCCTATCGCCGCATTTTTTAGTGCGTGTATTTACGGTTTGTTGCGTTTTTGGTCATGAAATTTTCTATCATCATTCCCACTTTCAACGAAGCGCAAAGCATTGAAAAATGTTTATTCGCGTTGCAAAAATTTCGCGCTGATACAGAAATAATTTTAGTTGACGGCGGTAGTGATGATGAAACCGTTAATCTTGCAAAACCGCTTGTAGATACAATTTTAAACAGTGAAAAAGGTCGCGCAAATCAAATGAATTGCGGTGCAAACGCGGCAAACGGCGAGATGTTAATTTTTCTGCACGCCGATACGTTTTTACCCGAAAATGCGTTGACCTTAATTTCTGAAAACAGGAATGACGCGATTTGGGGGCGATTTGATATGCGTTTAATCGGTTCACATTTTATGCTAGGCGTGATTTCGCAAATGATGAATTGGCGTTCGCGTTTCACCAAAATTGCGACAGGCGATCAAGCAATTTTCGTCAAAAAAAGTGTGTTTCATGAACTGAACGGCTATGCAAAACTCGCGTTAATGGAAGACATTGAATTATGTAAACGCTTGAAAAAACGCGATTCGCCATTGTGCTTAAATGCGAAAGTCGAAAGTTCAGCGCGGCGTTGGGAAGAATTTGGTGTGTTTAAAATTATTTTGTTGATGTGGCGTTTGCGACTAGGTTATTTTTTAGGCGAAAATCCTGAAACGTTGGCGCAAATTTATAAACTGGGACAATTTTAGCAACCGTTTAAAAATGGGAGAATAACGTGGAATCACTGATTCGTTTAGGTTGTGCCGTAGATGTGTTTTTGTTGATGATTAGTTGGGAATTTTTGAATCCGCGTCGAAAATTAGAATTGCCGCGCAAAAAACGTTGGACGCTTAATTTGGGACTAGCGGCTTTGAATATGCTGATGATGCGTTTAACTGTCGGCGGTATTGCATATTTAACGGCAATTTCGACAAAAGAACACGGCGTCGGGTTGTTAAATCAATTTGAAAATCCGAATTGGCTAAACGTTGCATTGACGTTGTTATGTTTAGATTTTGCGATTTACGCGCAACATGTTTTAGCACACAAATGGACATTTTTATGGCGATTTCACCAAGTTCATCATACCGACACTGAAATGGATGCCACAACAGCAGTGCGTTTTCATCCGTTTGAAATTGCGTTTTCGATGGCATACAAGCTATTTTTTATTGCGTTAATTGGTGCGAATCCGCTTGCCGTAATTGCATTTGAAATTACCTTAAATGCCAGTGCAACCTTTAATCATAGCAACGTGAATATGCCGAATTCGCTGGAAAAAATGATTCGTTATGTTTTTGTTACACCCGATATGCACCGTATTCATCATTCGATTATTCCGAAAGAAACCGATAGCAATTACGGTTTTTTGTTGTCGTGCTGGGACAGATTTTGTCGAACTTACACCGCAAAACCACAACACTTACAAACTGAAATGGCAATCGGTTTGGCGAATTTTCGAAACGTAGACGAATTACATTTTAGTCGTTTGTTGTCGCTGCCTTTTCAACCGTTAAAAAATCGTTTTTTATGACTTACCAATATCCCGATTGTGTAATTCAGGTTTTTTGTAAAGCCCCGATTGCGGGGCAAGTAAAAACGCGTTTGATGACGGTTTTAACGGCTGAAAAAGCGAGGCAAGTGCACATTGAATTAACACAGCGGTTGTTGAAATTGTTGCATAATGCGGCGTTATGTCCCGTTCAACTTTGGTGTAGCCCGACGATTGAATTTGATTTTTTTAAGCAACAAGCCTCGACATACAATTTAACGCTACATCAACAAGAAAATAGAGGCTTAGGCGAGCGTATGTTTCACGCCTTGAATGTCGGTTTACAAAATTTTCAACACGTTTTGTTAGTCGGTTGCGATTGTCCAACATTAATTTCAAATGATTTTGAACAAGCAATTTTGGCATTGAAAAAAAACACCGATGTGGTTTTAGCACCGACCGAAGATGGCGGTTACATTTTAATTGGTGTAAATCAGCCGCAAGCCGATTTGTTAAGTGACGTTGAAATGCCTTGGGGGACATCGGAGGTTTTAGCGATAACACGCCAACGAATGCAACAACAAAAACTTAACGCGCATGAAATTCGCCAACAGTGGGATATTGATACGCCTGAAGATTTAAAACGTTATCGGAACGCTGTTTAATTTATTACCCACATTGAGTGGGGTGGAATGTTGATTTTTGCAATTTAAATCGCCTTAATAA
>CAZLGN010000107.1:0-7153 GCA_964558865.1 uncultured Methylomagnum sp. | reverse complement strand
CTTTTTACCCGTATTTTTAACACTTCAAGCCACATTAAATGGAATCAGCACCCGCGGTAACAATCGGCAACGTATTATTTCTTCTAACATTTTCTTTTGGGGGTGGACTTAATTCAATTGCTGTACAAGTTCTCACGGTGTTCTTAATGGATATGTGTGGATGACTGTTTCCATTATCCCTCTATTTTGAAGTTTGTTGTACTACCTAAATACTTGTTTGGGGTTATTGAGCATCCCATGTTTTTTGGTCATAACCTAAGGCACTTAACGCCGCTTGTTCATTTGGATTTAATTGAATCCAATCCGCCTCATCAGAAGGCGGTGCTAATGATTTGCCACCTTGCCAGCTTTTTTCGCTCCAGCCTAATACTGCCCAGAGTTTTTGTTCATCAGCAGACATATCGCTCCAATTCAAATTTTCCCAAAACGCATCTACATTGCTGATTGGTTTTCGCACGCCTGATTTAGCAGTTGTCGATGCCTGGTTGTTTCCTGTTGCAACTGTTTCAGCAAACGCTACGCCAAACACGGATGTTAACGCTAAAAGAAAAACTAATTTTTTCATAAAATCCTCACGAAAGATTAACAATTACGGCATTGTTATTTTAATGACGTAATAAAAGAAAATAGGGCAGGGGAGTCAAAACGCCAAGTCAAATAACGTTTTGATTCAACATGATATAAGACAGGAATTAGCATGGCAAATTGCGGTTGCCATTCTTCGATTAACGCAATATCAACATAATCAAAAATAATGTTGTTTTCGATCAAAATAGCTTGCGCGTCTTCGCATAAATGACAACCGTCTGTGCCGAGTAATAATAAACGCATTAGTGTTTCGTTAATTTGTCTAAATAACCCAGCATCACGGCAGAAATTACCAAACTCATGTGAACAATGACATACCACATAATTTTATCGCTGTCAGTACGTTCAACATTCATAAATACTTTCAATAAATGAATTGATGAAATTGCCACAATCGACGATGCAAGTTTAACTTTCAACGAACCATAATCATGTGTGCCGAGCCAATTCAGTTTTTCTGTTGCCGCACTTAAATTCAATTGTGAAACAAAATTTTCATAACCGCTAAACATCACAATCACAATCAAACTTCCGACCAAACTTAAATCAATCAGTGTGAGTAATTTCAGAACTAATGTGTCTTCGCTGATGTCTAATAAATGTGGCAGTAAGTGGTAAAGCTCTTCAAAAAATTTAAAAAATAACGCCACTAATCCTAAACTCATACCGACATAAATCGGAGCTAAAATCCAGCGGCTGGCGTACATTGTTTTTTCGAGTGAATCTTCAATTTTTTCTAGCATGGTGAATTCCTTAAAATAAAAAAAGCGCGATTTCGTCGCGCTTATCTTTTTGATTTGGGGGTTCAAGGTGAACAATTCACCCTGAACCTTTTTACCTGAATCTTAATGTGAAGCGTGTTTTTCTTTATGCTTCAAAATTTGACGATCCAATTTTGTTACCAACTCATCAATTGCCTCATACATATCTTCTTGACTGTCTTCAGCAAAAAATTTCGTTCCTGCAAAATGCAAAGTCGCTTCAGCTTTTTGCACCAATTTTTCCACGCTTAAAATAACATGAACATCCGTTACTTTGTCAAAGTGACGCGCTAATTTCGCAAATTTTTCTTCCGTGTGTGCTTTTAAAGCATCGGTGATTTCTAAATGATGACCACTAATAATGACTTGCATAAATAAATTCCTTGTAAAAATGGAGGAGGAAAAATTCAACGGGCGTTTTTGTTTTTATAATAAACGCTTACGTTGACTGGACGAGGAAATAAACATCGCTTCACGATATTTAGCCACGGTTCTACGAGCAACGTTAATGCCCTTTGCTTTTAAAAACTCTGCTATTTTACTATCACTCAGTGGTTTTGTTACATTTTCGTTGCTGATGAGTTCTTTTATTAACGCCCGAATGGCTGTTGATGAACATTCACCGCCGCCGTCGGTTGAAACATGACTAGAAAAAAAGTATTTAAATTCAACAATGCCATTTGGCGTGTGCATATATTTTTGCGTTGTCACCCGCGAAATTGTTGATTCATGTAAATCTAATTCTTCCGCCACGTCACGCAATACCATCGATTTCATTGCAATTGAACCGTGTTCTAAAAAGGCGGTTTGTTTTTCAACGATGCAACGCGCCACTCTTAATAACGTATCGTTACGGCTGTGCAGACTTTTGATAAACCATTTTGCTTCCTGTAAATGCTCTTTCATGATGGTGTTATCTTTGCTGGAATCCGCTTTTTTAATCAATCCCGCATACATTTCATTGACACGCAATTTCGGTGCAACATCAGGATTTAAATCGACGTGCCAACGGTCATTTATTTTCCGTACATAAACATCTGGTACAACGTATTCTGACAAGGTACTTTGAATTTGTTCACCAGGTTTGGGATCCAATGTCCGAATTAACGCCACAATTTTATCTAATTCTTCTTCACTAACGGCTAATTTTCGCACCAACTTACTTTGTTCATGCGTAGCGAGTAAATCTAAATGTCGCGTCACTAAAAGCAGCGCGTCCGTTTTGTACGGTATGGAATCAGGGAGTTGTTGTAATTGCAAACGCAAGCAATCCGCCAAATCAATCGCCGCCACACCGATAGGATCAAAATGTTGAATTCGATGTAATACCGCCTGAACTTCATCGAGTCCTAAATCGGGCATCTGTTCATGCAAACTGTGAAAAATATCCTCCACACTCGCCATCAAGTAGCCTTCCGTATTGATTGAATCAATAATCGCAATCGCAATTGCAAAATCACGTTCAGAAAATGAAACCAAATCTAACTGCGCCAACAAATGTGCTTGCAAACTCAACGTACTCGTACGTTGGTTTTCAAATTCGCCTTCAAAGTTCGATGATTCCTGAATCGACCCAAAGTCAAAATCAGGCGTTGATGTTTCGTATTCGGGTTCGGCATCGTAAATATCGTCCCACGATGAATCAATCGGTAAATCGTCGGGAATATCGGTTTGTGAACCTTCACTACCGTGCAATAAATCCAGATTATCGCTTTTTTTATCATGTAACGGTGCGTCTAACGAAAACGAACCAAATTCATCGTCTTCTAATTCCAACATTATGTTGGATTCTAATGCCTGCTGAATTTCCTGCTGTAAATCCAATGTGGACATTTGCAACAATTTAATCGCTTGTTGCAGCTGTGGGGTCATTGACAATTGTTGACCCATTCGTAAATGTAAAGATTGTTTCATTCGCGATAAACCTGTGAAATGCACCCATTAACGGTGTTATTTAAATGTTTTATTTTTTTCATTTTCAATTTTTTTTGCAGCGATTTAAGGTCAGCCCATTTGTTATCCGCTGCCAATGTTGCTTGTTTTATCCATAATTCAGGATGGGATTTCTTAAATTTACCTTCCGCTAGGTCGAGTATATTTTGTAACTTTTGAATGTGGGTTCTGGATAATTCTTCAAATGTCGTGATATTTTCAGCTTTTAATAAGGACGCAATTTTTTTGCTTATCCCTTTTATTTTTCTAAAATCATCTTTCTTTTTTTGAGGCACAGTAATGATGCAATTTTCAGTTTGATGTCCATGTTCATCATTTACCCAGCGTTCATCATCCAGAAAATAACGATATTGGTAAGTTTTGCCCGCTTCTAATTTCAATTTAGCGGTCAATGAACCCTCTTTATGTTTTTTTAAATTAACGGGATTATGTTCATCCCAATTATTAAATTCACCCAGTAAAATCCCGCTTTTTGCATCACCAACGGTATTTGCGGATAAAGAAAATTTAACTTTCACCATTATGATTTAACTCCAAAAATGAGATGAAAAAAATAATACGTTAGAACACAACATCACAAACTAAAATTATTGCCTAAGTACACGTCGCGAACTTCTTTGTTAGCAACAATTTCTTCAGCATTCCCTTCTGCAATGACTTTGCCATCGCTCAAAATATAGGCGCGATCACAAATATCGAGAGTTTCACGGACGTTGTGTTCCGTAATCAAAACGCCGATACCACGTTGCGTTAAATGTTGAATAATTTTCTTAATATCTTCAACTGAAATGGGATCAACGCCTGCAAATGGCTCATCGAGCAAAATGAATTTTGGATTTGAGGCGAGAGCGCGGGCAATTTCAACTCGTCGCCGTTCACCGCCAGACAAACTTAATGCGAGTTGATTTTTCAAATGCGTAACGCTGAATTCATCCATTAAATCGATAATTTGTAATTCGATTTGTCCAGCCGTTAAATCTTTTCGCAGTTCCAACACCGCGCGTAAATTATCCGAAACACTTAATTTACGAAAAACTGACGGTTCTTGCGGCAAATAACCAATGCCGTTTGTGGCGCGAATGTGCATCGGCATTTCAGTAATTGATTTGCTATCAAGCGAAATTTCTCCCGAATCCGCTTTAATCAAACCAACCAACATATAAAAACTGGTCGTTTTTCCCGCGCCATTCGGCCCTAATAATCCAACGACTTCACCTGTTTTAACGTGTAACGACACACCTTGTACAACTGCGCGTTTGTGATAACTTTTGCGTAAATCTTTTGCAGCGAGAATCATGGTTATTGTTTTGGCTGAATCACAACGTGAACACGTTGTTTGCTGTTATCGGTTGACGCACTTTTATCACCTGCTTTAACGAGCGAAGTTTTTATATCGTATTCAATATAATCACTTGAATAAGTGCCGTTACCTTGCAAAACCGTCGCGTTACCAATCAAAACAAGTAAATTTCGTTTGGGATAAAATTCGCCAGTTGAAGCGTGACCTGTAATGTCTTTTGCACCTGGACTGGGCGTTTGTTTAAAGTTTGCAGATTTACCTGAAAAAACCAATTTTTCTGCTTCACCGCCTTTGAAATGCACATCTAATTTATCTGAATTTACACGAATGCTGCCTTGTGTCGCTAAAACATTTCCCGTGTAAGTGCTAAGTTCTGCGCGTTCGTCATAGGTCGCGCCATTTGAATCAATCGTAATGGGTTGTTTCGCGTCGCTTTCTAACGCAAACAAATTTGCGCTGTAGAGCAGGGCGGCGAATAGCCAAAGTTGTTTATTTTTTGTCATAAGTGTCATGTACTTTTGCTAATAGTTTTAGTTGTAAGGATATTTGCAGAAAGATTGCGTTATAAAAAAGCATCTCTATCACCAAAAAGATTTCTCAATGCTTGTTTCAACTCAGCAAAATTTTCGTGTTCAAAATCAAACGGCGCATTCGGATAAGCCAAATCATAAATTTGATTCAAAATCGCTTTGTGATTTTCTTTTGATTCAAACTCAGAACATGCCAAAAAACACGCAATGCAATTCCGTTGCTTTTCGGAGATTGTCGATAATATCAGCGATTCTAAATAACCCGTTTTGGTTGCTGGGTCGCACATAACGTAGGTTTTGCTAATCGCGTCAAATTTCAATTCTGAAATAAGCGCATTCAAAGCCCGCTGCGTTTTTTCATAACCGCCGTTTTTCATATCGCTTTTTTCATCATCAGCGTCAATGACAAATAAAACGTTGTCGATTTGACCACTATCAATTTCGAGTTTTATGTCTTGATAATTTCTGTTTGCCAATTCAAAAAATTTACTTTTACCGCCGAGAATATAAAAACTAATGTTGCTTTCGGCAAATCCGAGATGAACGATTAACTTTTTAAAAAATACTCTGTCATTTTTACCTTCGCAAACAATCGCCACTTTTACCATCCGCGCACCTCGCGTTCTTGCTCAATGCTGTCTAAAAGCATTTCATAATCACGAGTTACGGCGACGATTTCACGTTGCTTATTTTTAACCAACGTCGTGTAACTAATATCTTGCTCATCTAATTTTTTAGCGACCCGCGCAAACGATTCAAGCATTTCTTTTGAATGTGTAACAGCGAAAACTTGGCAATTTGTTTTTTTCGATAACTCAAAAATCAACATCCATAATTTATCCAATTGCGTGTAATGAATGCCATTGTCAATTTCATCAATGAATAAATAACCATTTTCGCAAGCATAAAGACCACAAATAATTGAAATGTAATGCCGCAAACCATCACCAAATTCAGTTATGTCTCGATATTCATTATGACCAACTTTGCACTGTGGTTTGTTGCCGATAACTTTGAAACTTTCGATATTGTTATCAAATTCGTGAATAACTTGGTTTAACTCATGTTCTTTGTCGTGTTGTTGTACAGCTTCGTAAGCCCAAATTATCCCGCCATTTCCCCAACCAAAGTTATCTATAATTTTGATGTTAGAAGGGTGTTCAGGGGGTAAAACTAAATCTCTTGCTAAAACAGGTACTTCATCATTATCAATAATGAATTGATATATTTTTGTAGCATCAGCTTCTATCAAAGTATATGAGCATTTTCTTAGGTTTGAATTAGTGGAAAAACTCTTTGTTGCATCTAACATTTTTTGATGATTTTGAGCCTCATAATGTCCATAAAACACATTCAAAATCTCACGCTCTACTTTTATACCAACAAGGGCAGTCGCCATTGCGTTAATGTTCTCAGCTCTTGTATGAACATAACAAGCCTCCATAAGAGCCGTTTTGCCAACGTTGTTTTTGCCGCCAATTAAATTAACGCGCTTAAAACCTTCGGCTTTGAAATTTGCAAAACATTTGAACTGCTTAATTTCAATTTCAGTTAAAAAATGAGTGTTCATTTTAAAAATCCCAACTCAAACACCATCGGCTGTAACTTTGCACTCAAGGCTTTATACGCATTTTCAAATGTTTCAAAACTCACTGGCACAAAATCCCCGCTTTCATTACGTTTCTTGAGTGCATTCCGAATTTGATACCAACCAACATCAGCGCGATTCAATTTAAATTCATCTCGCACTACTCGCACATCTTTTTCAGAAAAATAAGCACGCCACAATTCACACCCTGCATCTAAAACCGCTTTCGCTTCTTTGGACAGTTTCTTTTTCTCAAGATAGCGTGTCATAAAATCCGATTCAAACCGTTCTGGCGCATTCACTTCAGATTCAGTGAACGGAATAAAATGATTCACAATCGACCACGTTTTACCGTTCCATTCCAAACCGTCTGCGCTCGCGGTTAAATTACTGCCGTTAAATAACATCCAAATCAAACAATCGTTTTTAAATT
>CAZLGN010000106.1:0-7186 GCA_964558865.1 uncultured Methylomagnum sp. | reverse complement strand
CGTCGGGAACAATCGAATCAATTTTTAAAGCATCTTTTGCCGCGTGTTCGTGTAATTTCAAAAATCCTGCAATGTGTTTGCTTACAGCGGGTTCAGCGGCATACGGCAAGCCAAATTCCACTACGCCACTGCGTTTTTTATCGGGTAATTCATTGAGTTTTGAAAGCGGAAAAAAGCCATCTAACGCAATTTCTCGCACTTCGTCACGAGTTAGCGTCGCGGCGCGAGTGCCACCAAATAATTTTGAGCCACTCGCCAATAATGTGACTTTTACGAATTCAGGTGCATCTTCTGCCAATAAGCGTTCTTTCGCTTGGCGGCATTGTTCGAGTAGTTGCGATAATTCGGCAGCGGACAAACGTTTTTCGTTATTGGTTAAACGTGATTCTAAGGTGTGCGCTAAGGCTAAATCTAAATTGTCGCCGCCCAACATTAAGTGGTCACCGACACCAATGCGCGTTAATTTGGGTTCTTTTTCACCCGCTTCGACTTTTATTAAGGTTAAATCGGTTGTGCCACCGCCGACATCACAAACCAGTAATAAATGCACATTTTCAAGTTTTTCTTTTAGCTGTCCAGCGTTGCACCGCAACCAATCGTAACAAACCGCTTGCGGCTCTTCTAAAAGTCGCACATTTTGCAAACCTGCAATTTTTGCGGCTTACAATGTCAATGACCGTGCGCCTTCGTCAAATGACGCGGGAACGGTAATCACCACATCTTGATTTTCGAGTGGCGCGTCAGGATTTTGATGCAACCAAACCATTCGAACGTGTGCCAAATAACTGGCACTCGCTTCAAGTGGCGAGACTTTCAAAACGTCTTCATTTGCGCCCCAAGGCAAAATGGCGGCACTTGGATCAACGGATGGATGAGAAAGCCAACTTTTCGCGCTGGTAACAAAACGCCCTTTGGTTTTTGCGCCTAAAACGCGAGCCGCTTCGCCTAAAATTGCGTTATCGTTGGCAGTGAACGCTAAATTATCAGCGGCAATTTCACTTTTAGCTGGATGGTAACGAACCGAGGGTAATAATGAACGCGCGGCAACTTGTCCCACATCGACGAGCTGTTCAATCGGAAATAATTGAATGTTTTGTGCGGTAGCGATATTCGCATAAGCCACAACGGTGTGCGTTGTGCCTAAATCGATACCAACAAAAAATTGAGGTTGTTTTATTTTCACAGGATTTAATCACGTTATTTGTTTCAAAAGAGTTTCGTTTTTACACGAAAAATTTACTGACATTCATCAGCGTTTTATAAATTCCCCACGCTAGCGGAATTCCAACGACTGTCCACGCGGCATAAACCAAAATGAGCGGCGTTGAAGTTACCATATCGTCCGTTTCATTTTCACTCACTTCTTCAGCGTGAATTTTATCTTCGGCTAAATGTTTTTCTTCTGCCAATTCAGTGGCTGACATAAACCATTTGTCATCGATTGGGCGAATCAGCAAATTGCAAATCAAACCAATAATCAGCAAACCCGCTAAAATCCACATCGTTTGGTTATAAACCTGTTCGCGTGGAATGCCTAAACCGAGTTGATAATCGCGCATATAATTCACAATCACTGGCCCTAAAACGCCTGCGGTTGCCCATGCGGTAAGTAATCGCCCATGAATCGCGCCAACCATTTGCGTACCAAATAAATCCGCTAAATAAGCAGGAACGGTTGCAAACGCGCCACCATACATGCTCAAAATCAAACATAACGCGCCAACAAATAACAACTTATTACCCGCTAATGCACTGGCTGAAACGCTGAAATATAATGCGCTGCCAACAATGAAAAAGACGAAAAATGTAACTTTGCGTCCCAATTTATCTGACAAACTGCCCCAGAAAAACCGTCCGCCAATGTTAAACAAACTTAATAACGCCGTAAAACCCGCCGCTACCGTTGCAATCGTAGCGAGTTCAGGTTTATCGAGTTCGCTGTAAGTTTTCGCCAAACCAATCAATTGTCCGCCGAAAACTTCTTGTAACATCGGTGACGACATGCCAATTACGCCAATTCCCGCGCTTACATTCATGCACAACGCGCCCCAAAGCAACCAAAATTGTTTGATTTTGAATACATTTTTAACGTGAACGTGGTGCGGCGTAACCATTTTGTTTTCAGTCGTTGCAGGCGGAATCCAATTTGCGGGTTGCCAACCTGAAACGGGCAATCGATAGGTCATTGCGCCCGCCATCATGAACACAAAATAAATGCCCGCCATTGCAATAAAGGTTTGCATCACACCGACATCAGTTTCAGTCGCAAAATGTCCCATGAGCAATGTCGCAAGCGGTGAACCAATCATCGCGCCGCCACCAAAACCCATAATTGCCATACCTGTTGCCATGCCGCGACGATCGGGAAACCATTTAATCAACATCGACACAGGCGAAATATAGCCCAAACCTAAACCGATACCGCCGATTACACCTGAGCC
The DNA here is from genome assembly GCA_964558865.1 of uncultured Methylomagnum sp. Classification (GTDB taxonomy): domain Bacteria; phylum Pseudomonadota; class Gammaproteobacteria; order Methylococcales; family Methylomonadaceae; genus UBA10906. The sequence goes on along the minus strand of CAZLGN010000106.1, from coordinate 4,745 downwards.
TAAAAGCATGAGCCAAAATTGATGTGTATAAATTCCCAAGGCAGATAACAACATTCCGCCACACCAGCAAATTGCGCTAACAACACCCGCGCGACGCGGGCCAACGTGTTCAAGCCAACCGCCCCAAACCGCAGCCGAGGAACCTAAAAATACGAAAAACAAGGTGTACATCCAACCGAGTGTGGAAATTTTCCAGTCGCACGTTGTCACAAATAATTCGGCAAAAAAGCCAACGTCTGCGCCACAAGCAAGACTTTGTTTAAGTCCAATTGCTTTGGAAAGTGGCAACCAAAATACCGAAAAGCCATACGCCATACCGATACATAAGTGAATCGCAAGGGCGGCAGGCGGCATTAGCCAACGGTTAAAGCCTGCGCCAGCAATCGTGTGTTTTTTCTCTAAAAAATCGAGTGTCATAAAATGTTAAAAATTAAAAGTGAATGGAAAGAAAACGATTAAGCCACCAAGTCTGGCAATGACCTACCTGCAAAATACGCCGCCAAGTTTGCCAACACTTTTTCACCCATTGCGGTGCGTGTTTCAAGCGTTGCACTGCCTAAATGCGGTAATAATGTGACGTTTTCCAATTCTAAAAAACCGTCATTTAAATTCGGTTCATTTTCATAAACATCTAAACCTGCGCCTGCAATTTGTTCCGTTTTCAATGCGTCAATTAACGCTTCGCTATCAACAACATCGCCGCGAGCGGTGTTGATTAAATGCGCGGTGGGTTTCATAAATTTCAACGTGTTGGCGTTGATTAAATGTTTTGTACTTTCTCCCGCTGGACAATGTAACGAAACAAAATCCGCTTGCTGCAATAATTCTTTCAAGGTTTCGCAACGCTTAGCATTTAAATCTTGAATTACATATTCGTCAGCTGCATTTGGACTAAAATAAATAATGTTCATGTCAAAACCATGATGCGCCTTACGCGCCATTGCTTGCCCAATTCGCCCAAATCCAATTAAACCAAGCGTTGCGCCTGTTACATTTGAACTCAGCATACTGGTTGGACACCAACCAGACCATTTTTTTGACCGCACTAAACGATCGCCTTCTGCGCCACGTCGCGCTGTCATCAGTAACAACGTCATCGCAATATCAGCAGTGCTTTGCGTCAAAACATTCGGTGTATTGGTTACAATTAAACCGTTCGCTTTCGCGGCAGAAATATCGATGTGATTGTAGCCCACGCCAAAATTCGCCAAAATTTTGCAACGCTTATTTTCAACATTCAAAACATCGGCTGGAAAAGAATCGCAGACTGTTGGGCAAACTGCATCGTAATTTTGCAAAGCGGTTTTAAATTCATCAGCCGTCAGCGGGCGGTCAGTTTCATTAAGCGTTACGTCGTATAAATCACGCAGTTTCGTCTCGACAGATTCTGTCCAACGACGAGTTATAAACACTTTTTTCTTCATTATTTTCTCCAAAAATATCATTGTTTGCCAATAAACTAGGTGAGGGCATCATTGCCCATTTTGCGTAATTCTTCAATCACATTGCGTTTTAGGCGGATGAAACACTATCATTTTGTTTAATCACAAATCGATGCTAAAGTGATTCCGCATTAAATTACTTGGTATTTATTTTTATAGGAGATTTTTTATGGCTTTTGAACTTCCCGCTTTACCGTATGCGAAAGACGCACTTGCGCCACACATTTCAGTTGAAACATTAGAATTTCATCATGGTAAACACCATCAAACTTATGTCACAAACTTAAACAATTTAGTACCTGGTACTGAGTTTGAAGGTTTGTCATTGGAAGAAATCGTTGTTAAATCATCTGGTGGCATTTTTAACAATGCAGCGCAAGTTTGGAACCATACCTTTTATTGGAACTGTTTAGCTCCACATGCTGGCGGTGAACCAACAGGTGAATTGGCTGATGCGATTAACGCAACATTTGGTTCGTTTGCAAAGTTCAAAGAAGAATTTACGAAATGTGCGGTTACAACATTTGGTTCAGGTTGGGCATGGTTAGTGAAAAATGCAGATGGCAGTTTGGCGTTAGTCAGCACTATCAATGCAGGTTGTCCATTAACATCAGGTCAAATCCCTGTTTTGACGTGTGATGTTTGGGAACATGCTTATTATGTGGATTACCGTAATGCGCGTCCTGCGTATTTAGAAGCCTTCTGGGCGTTAGTGAATTGGGATTTTGCTGCGAAAAATTTTGCAGCTTAGTTTTTAAATTCATTTTGAATAATGAGCAGCGTCCTACTTTTTTGAAAGTGGGGCGTTGTTTATTAAAGAATTTGCATAAAAAAAAGCCGCTCATTTTTGTGAGCGGCTTTTGATTTATGGTGCCTTGGGCCGGAGTCGAACCGGCACGTCCTTTCGAACGAGGGATTTTAAGTCCCTTGCGTCTACCAATTTCGCCACCAAGGCAATAACTTGATAAGACGCGCATTATATAGAAAAAATTGAATTGTGCTATATTTTTTTGCGTTTTTATCTTAAAAAGTTTGCATCTATCATTACCAATCAGAATTACTGTATTTTTTTGCGAATTAAAATTACAGCTAGCAAAATAGCAGGCAAGCCCACTGCAGTCGTGTATATAAAAAAAATTGGGTAGCCGTAATAATCAACAATCATCCCTGAAAAGCCACCTACCGTTTGGGAAGGTAACGTGATAAGTGAACTAAATAATGCGTATTGCGTTGCTGTGTATTCTTTGTTGATAAGACTTGATAAATATGCGATGAGAATTGTCGTCGCCATGCTTGCAAAAAAACTATCGGCGGTTACGACGATTGCTAACCACGTTAGAGTTGGTTTGCTCACTGCCAAGGCAACAAATAACAAATTAGTAACAGATGCTGCTACTGTTCCGAACAAAAGCGGTTTTATAACGCTGAAACGTACAACGAGTATTCCGCCAAATGTTGCACCAACAATCGCGGCAAAAAAACTGAATACTTTGGTTACATTTGCAATTTCGGATTTGGTAAAGCCTAAATCCATGTAGAACGAGCCAGACATGACACCAAGGGTAATGTCGCTCATTTTGTAAATACCCACGAATAATAAAATGACAAATCCCCATCCACGACCATTCCGCTGAAAAAACTCAATAAACGGACTCAGCATATTTTTTAATACATTATCGAATAATAGTTCTTTTTCAACGACAGGATGGTCTGGCTCTCTAATAAAGAACGTGGCAACAATGCCAATAATCATCGTGCTAGCCATCAAAAAATAAGCGGTCTTCCAACTGCTGTATTCGGCAATATACAACGCACCCGCGCCAGACGTTAATAACGCAATTCGATAGCCTGTAACATAAGCCGCCGACATTGCCCCCTGATAATCCGCATTCACGGCTTCGATACGATAAGCATCCACCACGACATCTTGAATCGCAGAACTGAAAATAATTACAATTGCTAGAAAAGTTAATTGTGGAAGTTGTGTGCTGGGATCATAAAGACTCATTCCGACTAAGCCCGCAGCAATGCAAATTTGAGAAAATAACATCCAGCTGCGGCGTTTGCCCAGCCTGCTAGTTAATAGCGGCAAAGGGAATCGATCAACAACAAATGATAAAAATATCTTCATGGCATAGAGTACGCCAATCCAACTCAGAAAGCCGATAGTGGCATGATCAACCCCGACATCTCGTAACCAAAATGCAAAGGTAAAAAAGATGAGTTGGTAAGGTAATCCAGCAGAAAAACCGAGTGCCACCATCCCGAATACAACAGGTTTGAAATAAAGCAAAAATGCTGTCCGCCAATTTTTAATCATTGAAACACCTAAAATAATCTAATCGTTTTGTTGAGAAAAACCTGTAATTCTTATTGTTGCAACCAGATTTACGGGTAATTAAAAATGATAAACTCACACAATCCCCCAAATCCTGACAGTCGAAACGGTTTTATGAGATGTCAATAACAGAAAGCAAATTACCTAATGCGTATGTTTATATGAGTTTTGGAACAGTTTAGTCAAATTATGCGATAAAATGCTCTAAAATTTTCAAACTTACTATTCAGTACAATCGATTGGAGTTATTTCATGCACATTATTTTGTTAGGCAGTCCAGGTTCTGGTAAAGGCACGCAAGCCAAATTTATCACCGAAAAATACACGATTCCTCAAATTTCAACGGGCGATATGTTACGCGCCGCTGTTCGGGCTGGAACACCATTGGGTGTTGAAGCAAAAAAAGTAATGGATGCGGGGGGGTTGGTTTCTGACGATATTATTTTAGGTTTAATCAAAGAACGGATTACCGCTGATGATTGCAAAAACGGCTTTTTGCTGGATGGTTTTCCACGCACGATTCCACAGGCTGACGGTTTGAAAGCAATGGGTGTGATAATTGACACCGTGATTGAAATTGATGTGCCAGATGAAAATATCGTTAATCGCATGGCAGGACGCAGGGTTCATTTGGCTTCGGGACGCAGTTATCACACGCAATTTAATCCGCCTAAAAATGAAGGGCTAGACAACGAAACAGGTGAACCTTTAATTCAACGTGATGATGACAAAGAAGAAACTGTGCGAAATCGTCTACGGGTTTATCACGAACAAACCAAACCGCTCGTTGACTATTATTCTGCACCCGAACAAAACGTAAAATTTGCGTCGATTGAAGGCGTTGGTTCAGTTGACGAAATTACCGCGAAAATTTTTACAGTTTTAGGATAAAAAAATGGCAGGCAAAACGTTATACGACAAACTTTGGGATGACCACGTTGTTCATACAGAAGACGATGGTTCGT
>CAZLGN010000105.1:0-7209 GCA_964558865.1 uncultured Methylomagnum sp. | reverse complement strand
CTAAGAAACCACGCACACCAAATTCACCACCTGAAATACCAGTGATAACTTTATCTTTAACAACCAAAGGAGCTTGTGTATTGGTCATACCCAATTTTGGGTCACCGTTTTGAACGCTCCATACTCTTTTACCTGTTTTAGCGTCTAATGCTGTTAAAACGGTATCAGATTGTTGTAAGAAAATTTTGCCGTCGCCATAAGCCAAACCACGGTTCACGGTATCGCAGCACATAACAGGAATGGTTACGTCAGCATCTTGGCTAGGTGTGAATTCCCAAATTACAGATTGAGTTGTTTGATCAATGGCATAAACCGTGTTGGGGAACGGTGTGTGAATATATAAAACGCCGTTAATCGCTAAAGGTCCACCTTCGTGACCACGCAAAACGCCTGTCGAAAAAGACCACGCAGGTTGCAAAGTTTTAACGTTATCGGTTGTGATTTGGTTTAATTTACTGAAACGTGTGCCAGCATAATCGCCGCCCCATGTTGCCCAGTTGGCAGGGTTTTGTGTCAATTTTTCTAAATCAGCGTTAGCTGATGAAATAGCGGGAGCCGCTAACAACGTCGCAATGCTCGCTGTAAGCAACAAACTTTTTAAAGATTTCTTCATTGGGTTCTCCTGTATATTCTGTTACATGACAGAACGGTAATTATGTTTTTTACGACTAACGTTAGTTTCAGAGGGCAAAATCTCAACAAGTAAGCCGCTCTAAGCGCGTAAATTTAACGATTTTAGCTAAAATGTCAATTAAAAAGCGTATCGCCTGTTGTTTTGAAAATACGTTTTGAGCAAAAAATTCTTACTTTTTTACATGGCAAAAAATTATCGTGCCGTTTTTCATAGACATTGCGCCATTGACATACGTTTCGATACCGATTATAAAAAAACAATTTTTCATTTTTTGAGTAGGTAATAATGAGCGACGCCCCTGAAGAAAAACAAGTAAGCGATACACAAGTAAGCGATATGACTGAAGAGAAAGAATCAAGTAAGAAAGTGAGTAAACCAGCCAAAAGAAAAAAATCCGCTGAAGAAAAACAAGCTAACATTGAACTTTCCCAACAACAAATGCGTGCTTCCGCTGAAAGAAAAAAAGTAGAAGCGGCAATGAGAAGAAAAACAATGGAGCAGCTCGTCAAATACTTTCCTAGTACATTCACAAAAAACGCGGCAGATATAAAACCGCTGATGATAGGTGCGCTTCAAGAAATAGCTGCGAAAATGGAAAAGCCTTTCAACAAAAAAGGGTTGTTGTTAGCACTGTCGGACTATTGTACGTCAACAGAGTATTTGCAAGCGACGGTTGATCAAACTCATCGCATTGATTTGGATGGCAATCCTGTTCAGGAAATTTTAGAGTTACACAAACAAGTGGCAGCTAAAAAACTGGAAGAACGCGAAAAGAAACGAGTGCAACAAGAAGAACTCAAACGCCGCCAACAAGCTAATATCGAAGCGGCAGAAGCAAAAAAAGCGGCTGCTGAAAAAAAGGCAGCTGAAGCTGCTGTTGAAAAAGTTGCGAAAGTAGCTAAAGTTCCCACCGAAAAAGTGGCGAAAGTGGCTAAAGTTCCCGCAGCGGAAAAAGAAGCAAAGCCGAAAAAAGTCGAATCGAAACCTGTCACGGTTGTCGTTAAAACCAAAAAAGCAGAACCTGCACCCACAACGGTTGTTATCAAAACGAAAAAAATCGAAGTGCCGCCCGTTTCTGCTCCATCCACAACTGCGGCAGCGACTGAAGGTGAAACGGGTGAACCCGTTAGAAAAAAATTAAGCCTAAAGTCTAAAGCAGAAAAAAGTTAAGCCTAATTTTTGATTTTGGTCGGGCTTAATTGCCCGACCAAAAGTTCTTGCCCGACCAAAAGTTCAACGCATTCGTGCTAGTCCCAAAACCCCAAATATCACCAAAATCATCACAATGGTTTCAATCGTTTCGATATTGTAATTACTTAGTTCAATCATGTTTTTCTCCGCCTTTCACTAATTTTTTGTACAACTAAACTTCCTATCATATCGCCTTCAACATTTACCGCTGTTCGCAACGTGTCGAGTAATCGATCAATCGGCAGCAAAATCGCAATCGCTTCAGCGGGCAATCCCACAGATTGCAACACCATCACCATTGTCACCATTCCTGCACTCGGAATACCAGGCGCACCAATCGCCGCAAACATTGCGGTAAAAAAGACAATCAATTGCTGTGCTAAATTCAAATCAATGCCTACTAAATTCGCGACGAAAAGTGCCGCGACCGCTTCATAAAGTGCCGTGCCATCCATGTTAATCGTTGCACCTAGCGGAATGACAAATTGCGCGATTTCGTTACGGACGTACAAATTATATTCAGCGCAACGTAGCGTAATCGGCAATGTTGCCGAACTCGAACTGGTTGCAAACGCCGTTACTAACGCTTCTCTCGCACCACGCCAAAAATGAAATGGAGTCATACCTGTAACTAAATATAAAATCAATGGCAAAAGTACCACTCCATGTAACAGCAAACTTCCCACCACAACGGCAACAAATGTACCCAATGTACTGAGTAACGCTAAATCTTGAATCACCACCAATTTAATCAGCAACGCCATAATGCCAAACGGTGCAAGCGTCATAATCCAGCCCACCATTTGCATCACAATTTCGAGCAATTCTTGTAACAAAATTAGAACGTTTTTATAGCGTTTACCACCAATTACCAACGCAACACCTAAAAATAACGCGAAAATTAACACCGCCAATACTTCACCTTGCGCCAATGCCGCAAAGGGATTTATAAATAATCCGTGTAAAAATCTTGTGAAAAAATCCGCTGGCGTTTGTTGCTTTGCCGTGAAATTCGACATGGCATCGTGAAACATTTCCAGCGGTAGTCCTTGTCCTGGATGGAAAATATGATTTGCTAATAATCCCACTACAATTGCTACTGACATCGAAAATACAAAAAATCCCAGCGTGCTAATCCAAACACGATGAATTTGTTTGTGAGCTTGAAGATTCGCTACACCTACAGAAATTGAGGTGAAAACCAACGGAATTAACACCATTTTCAGTAAGTCGATAAACAATGTGCCAACTAAATTTGCCGCATATAAACCAGTTTGTGTGATGTCGGAATCTTTGCCAATGGCGATTAAGCCAAAGCCAATCGCAATGCCAAAAAATGCACCCAATAAAATTTGAGTGTTAAGCGAGGGGAGTTTCATTTTTTCCTTTTGTTTTTAAAATAATGCCGCATGAACAACGGCTTTTTGCTGCTCGGTATGAACGCGAAAATTTCCGACTGCGGGCGCAGCAGACGCTTCACGTCCAACATAAATCACGGAAACAGCTTCGGGCAAATTATCAACAAAATGGTGATTCGAGTTATACCACGCACCTTGATTTTTGGGTTCTTCCTGACACCATACAAATTCTTTTAAATTCGAATAACGCGCCACTTCCGCTTTGAACAAATCTTCGGGAAACGGATAAAGTTGCTCAATCCGCGCAATCGCAACGTGTTTTAAATTTGCCTCACGCCGTCCTTCAAGTAAATCGTAATAAACTTTACCCGCACAAAAAACTAACCGTGTGACATTTAAATCATCCAATTCACACTCACCCAAAATGGGATGAAATTGCCCACTTGTTAATTCATCCAACGTTGAAACGGCTAATTTATGACGCAATAAACTTTTTGGACTCATCACAATCAAAGGTTTGCGATACTGACGAACCATTTGCCGCCGCAATAAATGAAAAATTTGTGCTGGCGTTGTTGGGCTACAAACTTGGATATTTTGCTCGGCACAAAGTTGTAAATAACGTTCCAATCGCGCTGAGGAATGTTCAGGACCTTGCCCTTCAAAACCGTGCGGCAACAACATCACCAGTCCACACATTCGCCCCCATTTCGTTTCCCCCGAACAGATAAATTGATCAATCAAAACCTGTGCGCCATTCGCAAAATCGCCGAATTGTGCTTCCCAAATTACTAACGTATTTGGCATGGTCGTACTGTAACCGTATTCAAAACCTAAAACGCCTGCTTCCGACAATAATGAATCATAAATCTGTGCAGTACCTTGTTCTTTATGAAGATATTTGAGCGGCGTGTAACTGCGATTTTCATGTTGATTATGCAAAACCGCATGACGATGCACAAACGTTCCCCGTCCCACGTCTTGCCCCGTTAAACGCACATTAAATTTCTCCAATAACAACGTCGCATACGCCATATTTTCAGCAAATCCCCAATCTAACGGCGCATTTCCTGCCATCATTTCACGGCGCGATTCCATGACTTTTGCCACACGAGGATGAATTTCAAAATCTGTTGGCACAGATAACAACCGTTCTGAACAATAACGCAAGATTTCATGTTTTACGCCCGTTTCACAAGTTGTTGTCCAATGTGAATTTAAAAACGGCAACCATTGTGCGCTGTAGGAATACTTTATATGAGAAATGGGGCGTGATACGACTTCACCTGCCGTTAAACGCCGTTGATAATCGTCGATTTGGTTATGAACTTGCGCGGCATCGATTACATCTTCGTGAATCAATTGTTGTGCGTATAACTCGCGCGTTGTTTGGCGTGACCGAATTTTCTTATACATTAACGGCTGCGTCATCGCAGGTTCGTCTGCTTCGTTATGACCTAATCGGCGATAACAAATCAAATCAATCACCACATCCCGATGAAATCGAACTCGAAAATCTAACGCTAATTGCGTCACAAATAAAACGGCTTCAGGATCGTCGCCATTCACATGAAAAACAGGAGCTTGAATCATACTCGCCACATCCGTTGCGTAAAGCGTTGAGCGCGTATCTTGCGGGTTGCTAGTGGTAAAACCAATTTGATTATTGATAACAATATGCACCGTTCCGCCTGTATAAAACGCGCGAGTTTGCGACATATTGAGTATTTCCATAATGATGCCCTGCCCTGAAAATGCCGCATCACCGTGAATTAAAACGGGAATCACTTGGTTGATACCGTTTTTACCCGCACGATCTTGACGCGCTCGCACTGAACCTTCGACCACGGGATTGATAATTTCTAAATGTGACGGATTGAACGCTAACGTAATATGCACGCTGCCGCCAGCCGTTTCGACATCCGATGAAAATCCCATGTGATATTTCACATCACCGCTACTCATGCCTTCTAAAAGTGGCGACGTGCCTGCAAATTCACTGAATAAAACATTGGGATTTTTACCGAAGATATTAACCAATACATTTAAACGCCCACGGTGCGCCATACCGATAACGATTTCTTTCGCGCCTTTTGCGCCTAAGCCTTGAATTAACTCGTCTAAAATCGGAATCAACGATTCGCCGCCTTCGAGTGAAAAGCGTTTTTGTCCGACAAATTTAGCGTGCAAATGCGTTTCGATGCCCTCGGCGGCAATGAGTTGTTTTAGCGTGGCGCGTTTTTTTTCAGCCGATAACTGCTGTGATTTGAATGTCGCATCTTTAGCTTCCAATCGGTTGATAATCCAACGACGTGTCGGTGTATCGACAACGTGCATAAATTCGGCACCGATACTGCCACAATAAATTTGTTCTAAATTCGCAATAATGTCGCGCAATGGCAGACATTTACCGCTTTGCAACGTCCCCGTATCAAACAACGTATCCATGTCTAACGCTGATAAACCGTAGTAACTGGGATCTAAATCGGGGGGGACGAAAGGATTTTTACCAAGCGGATTATTTCGGGCAATTTGATGACCACGCACGCGGTAATGATTGATTAAACGCGCCACCGCAGATTGTTTTTTAACGCTTTCCTCGGTAAAACCTTGTAATTTTTTCAGGCGACCTTGGGATTTTTGCGCGAGTTGTGCGAAACGCTCAACAATTGGGCTGTGAGCAGTTTCATAATCATTGTCATGTTGTAATTCGCTGAATTGCGCTTGCCAACTTGCATCAATAGATTCGGGATTCTCTAAAAAACGTTCATACAATTCTTCGATAAAACTGGCATTGCTGCCATAAAAACTCGACGAATCCTGAAAAAATGTCCGTAAATCGTTCATGAAATAATATATTTAGAAGTAATTTGAAAGGCGGTTATTGTAGTTTGAAATCGGTCAAAATTTAAACGCATTAAAACTTGTCACATAGCGTTAAACTTATTCTGTTACCTTGTAACCGTTTAGTAGTAATATCAACACTGGCGATCACGCAGATCGCTAGTGTATTTTCAATACCAAGTAATTTACATTTTTTGAGGATTCTTTATGGAAAAAACGTACAATTTTAAACTCGATGTCACATTACAAGAAAAAATGAACGCTTATTGGCGTGCGGCGAATTACTTGTCAGTAGGACAAATTTATTTGCTTGATAACCCGCTTTTAACTGAACCGTTGAAACTGTCGCACATCAAACCGCGTCTTTTGGGGCATTGGGGAACCACACCAGGTTTAAATTTCATTCACGTTCACGTTAATCGTTTGATTAAAGAACATGATTTGAACATGATTTTTATTTGTGGTCCTGGTCATGGCGGTCCAGCAATGGTGGCAAATTGCTGGCTCGAAGGCACTTACAGCGAATTTTATCCCAACATTTCGCTCGATAAAGACGGCATGAAAGCCTTATTTCATCAATTTTCTTTCCCAGGCGGTATTCCTAGCCACGTTGCACCTGAAACACCAGGCTCAATTCACGAAGGCGGCGAATTAGGTTATGCCATGTCGCACGCTTACGGAAACGTATTTGATAATCCAGATTTAATCGCGTGTTGCGTTATTGGTGACGGTGAAGCCGAATCGGGTCCAATGGCAGCATCTTGGCATTCCAACAAGTTTTTAAATCCTGCGCGTGATGGTGTCGTTTTACCAATTTTGCATTTGAACGGCTACAAAATTGCTAATCCAACGTTGTTAAGTCGTATCAGCGAAGAAGAATTGACGAAACTTTTTGAAGGTTACGGCTACGATGTGCATTACGTTGAAGGTTGTGATCCTAAAATCGTGCATCCAAAAATGGCAGCAGTTTTAGAAGCGTGTATCACTGACATCAAAGCGATTCAACATGAATGGCGCACCGCAGCAGATACCAAAACCTTAAAACGTCCACGCTGGCCGATGATTATCATGCGGACACCAAAAGGTTGGACAGGTCCTGAAAATGTAGACGGCAAAAAAACCGAAGGTTTTTGGCGTTCACATCAAGTGCCATTATCGGGTTTAGCGAATAATCCTGAACAC
>CAZLGN010000104.1:0-7213 GCA_964558865.1 uncultured Methylomagnum sp. | reverse complement strand
CTTCAACGCCACGTTCACCAAAACCACCAGGCACTAAAATCGCATCGACATTTTTCAATCGCGCGGTGCCTTCTTCTTGAATCAATTCGGAATCGATATAAGTGATTTTGACTTTTAAACGGTTACGAATGCCCGCATGGATTAACGCTTCATTGATGGATTTGTAAGCGTCCGTATGTTCAACGTATTTGCCGACGATAGCGATATTGACTTCTTGTTCGGATGCGGCGATGGCTTCTAAAACACCTTGCCATTCGTTTAAATCCGCTGGGGGAACATCTAAACGCAAACGTCTCACCACGATTTCATCTACACCTTGTTCGTGCAACATTAACGGAATGCGGTAAATCGTATCTGCATCGATTAAAGAAATCACCGCGTGTTCTTCAACGTTTGTAAAAGAGGCAATTTTACGGCGTTCACTGACGGGAATTGGCAACTCTGAACGGCAAATCAACACATCAGGCTGAATCCCAATGGTGCGTAATTCTTTCACCGAATGTTGCGTCGGTTTGGTTTTGATTTCGCCTGCGCTGCGGATATAAGGAACGAGTGTTAAATGTACGAACAACGAACGTTCGCTGCCGAGTTCAAAACGCATTTGGCGAATCGCTTCTAAAAATGGCAACGATTCAATGTCGCCCACCGTGCCGCCTACTTCAATCAATGCCACGTCAACGCCTTCTGCGCTGGCATAAACACGGCGTTTAATTTCGTCGGTAATGTGTGGAATGACTTGAACCGTACCGCCTAAATAATCGCCACGACGTTCGTTTCGTAACACCGAATCATAAACTTGTCCCGTAGTGAAATTATTCTTTTTCGACATCGTGGTTTTTAAAAAACGCTCGTAATGTCCCAAATCTAAATCCGTTTCCGCGCCATCTTCGGTGACAAACACTTCGCCGTGTTGAAACGGACTCATTGTGCCAGGATCGAGATTGATATACGGGTCAAGTTTTGTCATCGTAACTTTCAAACCGCGTGCTTCCAAAATTGCCGCCAATGAAGAAGCGGCAATGCCTTTGCCTAACGACGACACCACGCCGCCTGTTATAAAGATGAATTTTGTCATTTTTTTATGAGGTTTTTTTGAAGAGAGGAATGACGTGCATTTTACGCAACGTTGAATAATCCCGTTGATAAATATCTATCGCCGCGATCGCAAATAATCGTCACAATCACGGCATTTTCAACTTCGTTCGCTAATTTCAACGCTGCCCACACCGCGCCACCTGATGAAACGCCTGCGAAAACGCCTTCTTCTTTGGCTAAACGGCGGGTCATATTTTCAGCATCCAATTGGTCAACATCGATAATGCGATTCACGCGATTCGCGTCATAAATTTTCGGCAAATACTCCTGTGGCCAACGACGAATGCCTGCAATTTTTGAATCACCTTGCGGTTGAACACCGACGATTTGAACATTCGGATTTTGTTCGGTCAGGTATTTTGACGTTCCCATAATCGTTCCCGTCGTTCCCATCGCGCTAACAAAATGCGTCACGGTTCCTTGGGTATCGCGCCAAATTTCAACGCCTGTAGTTTCGTAATGAGCGCGTGGATTATCGGGATTTGAAAATTGGTCAAGAATTTTGCCTTTACCCGCCGCTTCCATTTCGCGTGCTAAATCAATCGCCGCCTCCATGCTTCCCGCCGCTGGCGTTAGAATAATTTCTGCGCCATACGCTTGCATCGCGGCAACGCGCTCGGCTGTCATATTGTCGGGCATAATTAAAGTCATTTTGTAGCCTTTAATCGCCGCCGCCATCGCTAAGGCAATGCCCGTATTACCGCTGGTCGCTTCAATTAAACAATCGCCCGTTTTAATTTCGCCGCGCTCTTCAGCGCGTTTAATCATGCTTAATGCGGGGCGGTCTTTCACTGAACCCGCTGGGTTATTACCTTCTAATTTGAGTAAAACGGTATTGCTTGAATGATGCGCTAAACGTTGCAATCGCACTAACGGCGTATTGCCGACAAACGATTCTAAGGTTGGGTAAGTTATCATAATTGTGTAAAAGGTGAGGTTGCTATAAAGTCGTTCATTATCCGCGAAAAAGACACTTTCAAAAATTGTAATTGAGAAAAATAATGCAAAAATCTATTTTAACAACCGCCATTGCTATTATTTTGAGTGGCACAACACAAGTCGTTTACGCGATTAAACCTGAACCGCCGTCGTTGCTTTCGCCGTCCAATGAAAAAAAGGTGCCGTTGAAAGATTTAAAATTCACTTGGACAGCACCCGATAATGATGCCACCGTGAAAACCAAAGCCTATAACGTCATGATTAGCATTTATTCGGATTTTCACCTGAACGATAAAGAAACCTGCGATAGCACAGGCAGTGGCAGTTGTATCAAGATTCAAACAGGCAAAACACCTAAATTCACGCTGCAAAAAACACATCCCGCTTTTGCCTTTTTCAACAAAAAAAATACGACTTTTTACTGGAAAGTTCAGGCAGTTGGCGCGAATGGGGATTTCAGCAAATTTTCTGTCGGTTATAAATTCATCTTATCCGACACGTTAAACATTCCAAAACGTGACAGCACCAGCATCGAGCCACTTTCTGCACCCGCTGGCAGTTCATTCACATTCACTATGTTTTTAACCAGCGAATTATTGAGCGGTTACAGCGCGAAAGTTGATTACGGCGATGGGTGGAAAACCTTGAAATGCACAGGCGTAACGTGTGTAACGAAGGCGGTTATTAACGATGTCGGCGAAGACAAAAATGCTCAATTCGCCATTTATGATGACAAAGGCATCGTCACCGATTCCACGCCTTATTTTGATAATTACAGCGTGACCGCTGCCGATGAAATACCCGCTGAAATTCCACCCGAAGAAATTTTAAACACGCCGCCAACTGTCACACTCGTTAGCGGTTTAGATTCGGTGGTTAAAAACAGCACTTACACGCTCAAACTGAAAGCCAACGACAGCGACGGCAATTTAAATCGCATTGAAATCGATTGGCTGGACGGTTCAAAAATCGATGCCAAAGCCGCGACCGATGGCGCGACGCTAACGTTTACGCACACCTACAAATTCGCAGGCACTTACCCGTTAATTGCTACCGCTATCGATAACAGCAACGCTATCAGCAACGAGTTAAGTAAATCCCTCACGGTCACTGAACCTGCCGCAACGGCTACGACAATACCGCCAACCGTCAAAGTCCCCAGCGTTTCAACACTCAACGCTTTACCCGCCTCGGTCACGCAAGGCGAAACCGTGACATTTTCCACCACCTTGAGTGCCAATTTGCCTTCTGGCTATAGCGTCAAAATCAATTACGGCAACGGCTTAGTCAACATGAACGGCTCAGGCAAAAGTTTTTCTTTAACTGCCACGCCGTCAAATTCCGCTTCGTATTCGATAGGCGTTTATGACAGCAAAGGCGTTTTAAAAAGTAATCAACTCACCAGCAATTTTGAAATTACCGCACCGAAACCCGCGCCCGTTGTCGTCGCGCCACCTGTGACAACAACCAAAACCACTGGCTATACCAAAATTGCCAATAACGGCACAGCACTTCCCGATTCTGCCAAACTCGGCACAGCTCCCACCGATTGGGCTTGCACCAAAGACAACAAAACAGGCTTGATTTGGGAAGTGAAAACCGATGACGATGGCTTGCGCGATAAAGATTGGCGTTACAGTTGGAACGATTCTTTTAGTTTCGCAACCAATGTCAATACACAAGGTTTGTGTGGCGCGACGGATTGGCGATTGCCGACTCGTGATGAATTGATTGGCTTGGTTTATTGTTCTGATGGCGAATATAACAAACTGACCGAAGAATCTCTCAATTCAAATGACTACGGTTATATTTGTAAAAGCAACGAAAGTAATTTAACGACAACCTCACCAACCATTAACACCACCTATTTCCCTAACACACAAAACAATTGGTTTTGGTCGTCCTCGCCTTATGCTAATGTTAGTTACTATGCGTGGATCGTCAACTTCTATTACGGCAACTCAAGCAACTACAATAAGAGCAGCAACGATAATGTTCGGTTGGTTCGGTAGTTGTTTTGGGCGCGGCGGACAGTGTTTTGCGTTTTTGTTTTGTTTTGTTGTGGCGCGGGGTTGGGTGGATGTAGGGGCAATCCCTTGTGGTTGCCCTGAATTCGCGCAACGTTGAAAATGGCGAATTTTGTGTTTCGTGTGTTTCGCGTATTGAGGGCGACCACAAGGGATCGCCCCTACAGGCTTTTTAATGGTTTTCCCCCTTGAAAAGGGGGGAGCGCGAAGCAAGGGGGATTTGCTTTAAACGTCGTAATTGAAGCAAATCCTATACACTGGCTTCTTTTGCATAAAGGTTATATTGTGATTTGCCCGCTTCTTTGGCGTGATACATGGCTATATCGGCGTGTCCAAGTAAGTCTTCGGGTGAACTTTTATCAAAGGGATAAAGCGTTACGCCGATACTCGCGCTAACATTTGCAACGTCTCCGTCTAATAAAATAGGTTCATTGATATTTTGTAAAACGCGATCTAGCAACATTTTGTAATCGTTTGAATTTGCTAAATCGCCAAATAAAATGACAAATTCATCGCCGCCAAGTCTCGCAACCGTATCGTTAGCGCGTAACAATTTAGAAAATCGCCGTGCGACTTCTTTTAACAATTTATTACCCGCCGCGTGTCCAAGTGTGTCGTTCACCGCCTTAAAACCGTCCAAATCTAAATAACAAATCGCTAGCGGATGATGATTTCTATCCGAGCGTGATAAGGCTTGTTTTAATCGGTCGTAAAGCAAAATTCGATTGGGCAATCCTGTTAGTGCGTCGTGATAAGCGTGGTGTTCAAGCTCATTTTTAAGTTCAAGTAAATTAGCGACATTGGAAAAAACAGCAACGTAATTGGTAATTAAACCCGATTCATCTTTGACGGAAGACAATGTCAACCATTCTTCGTGGCTTTGGTTTTGCTCGGTTTGAGTAAAAACTTCTCCACTCCAATAACCGCATTGTTCTAATTCATGCCAAATTTTTTCAAAGATGGCTTCATTTTTAAAAGTGGGTTTTACATCGGGTAAGTATTTTCCAATCAATTCGTCAAAGGTGGCTTGTTTTGCGCGACAAAATGAAGGATTCACTTCAATGATGTTTAATTGTTTATCTGTGATGCAAATCGAATCCAAAGTGCTTTCAAATACGTTCGAGGCTAATCGTTGTTTCGCCTCAATTTTTTGCCGTTCAAGAATTTCGCGCATCAATTGAACCGTTCGATTACAAATGCTGTCATACATAGAGATAACGGTCGAAATCAACACTTTCATTGCGCCAGTCATTTCATTTTCAGACAAATGTTTCGCTTCTTCTAACGTTGCGCCGTTTTGAATCGCGATAACGGCTTTTGCCATCCGTTTGTCATTATCCAAAATATGAAACGCAAGCCATTGCGTTAGAAAAGACAACACTTCTTCGATAACTTGCTCGGTATTTTGTTCGTTTTCGCCACTTCTTAATTTGACGATTTCATCGATAAAATTTTTGTGCGTTTCTTTATGTGTAATTTCTAATCCATCTTCAGCAAAATACTCATGCCAAATGGCTTCTTCCGTCTCAAAATGATAAACCGTGTAAGCAGTTAATTCGTCAAAAATAGCGTGTAATGTTAATGGATCTGATTGATGCACAAAATGTTTTGCCAGCGAATTCACTAACACTAAAAGTTTTTTGTGTTGCTCATCAATAATCGAAATGCCTGTCTCAAAATTTTTATTCCACGGGAAAATATCAATGTTAGCAGAGATGGAAATGTTTTCATCGTTCATATCAATAAACTCGTGGCTTGGGTGCAATGACTTCAACATCATCCGTTAAGGTGTACAAATGCACAGGGCGATAATCAATTTTCACATCGCCATTTTGCAACCATGTCAGCGTGTGTTTTAACCAGTTTTCGTCATCACGATTGGGATAATCTTCACGCGCATGACCACCGCGACTTTCGTGGCGATTTGCCGCTGCGGTCATGGCAACAGTGGCTTGAGCCAGTAAATTATCGAGTTCCAACGCTTCGACTAAATCGGTATTCCAAACTAACGAACGGTCGGTTAATTTCAAATCGGCAAATGATTCTGAAATTTCTTTCATTTCAGCAATGCCTTCATCTAACGTCGATTGCGTTCGAAAAACTGCCGCTTTGCTTTGCATGGTTTTTTGCATGACTAAACGGATTGAAGCGGTATTTTTTGAGCCGTTGGCGTTGCGAATTTTTTCAAATCGTTCTAAAGCTGGCGCGTAAGATTCTGGATTCAAATTTGAATGTGGTTGATTTGGCGACATCAATTCAGCGCATCGCATCGCGGCGGCACGTCCGAAAACAACTAAATCAAGTAATGAATTTGAACCCAAACGGTTTGCACCGTGAACTGAAACGCAAGCCGCTTCACCAACTGCCATTAAGCCTTTTACGACTTTGTCTGGATTTTCACCGTCTAAGGTCACAACTTCCGCGTGATAATTCGTCGGAATGCCGCCCATATTGTAATGAACAGTCGGTGTAACAGGCATCGGGACTTTTGTGGCATCAATTCCCGCGAAAACTTTGGCGAGTTCAACCATTGCGGGCAAACGTTCACGAATTACGTCAACGGGCAAATGTTCCATGTGTAAATAAACGTGGTCTTTCAATTCGCCGACACCACGTCCTGCATTGAGTTCCATCGTAATGGCGCGACTCACCACGTCACGGGAGGCTAAATCTTTGGCGTGTGGCGCGTAACGTTCCATGAAACGTTCGCCTTCGGAATTGGTTAAATAGCCGCCTTCGCCGCGCACACCTTCGGTAATTAAACAGCCTGCGCCGTAAATTCCCGTCGGGTGAAACTGGATAAATTCCATGTCTTGCAACGGCAAACCCGCGCGTAAAACCATCGCGTTGCCGTCGCCCGTCACGGTGTGCGCTGACGTGCAAGAAAAATAGGTTCGACCATAACCGCCTGTGGCTAAAATCGTGACGTGGGCTTTGAAAAGATGCAATGAACCATCATCTAAACACCACGCAATAACGCCCCGACATTCGCCATTTTCCATAATCAAATCGAGAACAATATATTCAACGAAAAATTCGGCGTTGTGTTTTAAGGCTTGTTGATAAAGCGTGTGTAGAATCGCGTGACCTGTTTTGTCAGCCGCCGCGCAAGTGCGTTGTGCTTGACCTTCACCGTAATGCGTTGTCATACC
>CAZLGN010000103.1:1956-7275 GCA_964558865.1 uncultured Methylomagnum sp. | reverse complement strand
TACATCCGCCCGCACAAAATAATGTAAATTACTTATTCAAAGGTGGCGATTGTTCGCCCGCTAATTTCACTTCTACCACGTCGCCAATTTTCAATTCGCCGCTTGAATTATGCAGCGCGTTTTGCCCGAAATAGACTTTGTTTTCCCATTTCCGCAAACGGCTCAACGTGGTGAGCGGTTCTTTTGTGAGTTCAGCCGTTTGTTGATTGATGGCAGGCATTCCACAACGGTCGCAAGGTTTTGGCAAACGAAAATCCATGTTGCCAATTTGAATTTCACGCCAAAAATCTTCCGCGTAAGCCTCACAACCTGAAATCACTAAATTCGGACGAAACCGATTCATTTCAATAGGTTTTTCGAGTTCGGCGTTTAGCGCATTCAACGAATTTTCAGAAATAATCAAAAACGGAAACGCATCAGGAAATGCCACGCGATCCGATTCGCTAGCAAAATTCAAATCCACGCCGCGTTTGGTGTCGTTTGGCATATAAACCAGTTTGCAAGCGGTTTGCAAAACCTCGCTAAACCACACATCAGCGGCATTTGAAACGTGTTGAGCAGCGCAAGAATCATCCCAAACCGTGCTTTGAATCACTTCACCGTCTGTTGATTCCAGCGGCAAATGTAAATCGGCAAAATTTGCCGCCGACAAAATCAATTCTGAATCCGTCAAACGGGTTTGAATTAACGCCATTTTCGGCAATGTCCGTTGTGTTAAAAACTCTCCGTTTTCGTCAATCAACATCCATTGACGGTCATATTTCAAACCCGTTTCAACCACTTCCCATTCTGAAACACGAATGCCTGCCAGTGATTTCACAGGATAAACAAAAATGTCGCTTAAAATCATAAAAAATCCTCATTGGTACGTTTTTAATGTGACTATCAATTGTCGATAGTCGTTAATGTTTGGAATCAGCGCGTCTTTCAAAATCAGCCGATAAAATTTTTTCCCTGTGATTTGATAATGCAGAAAAACAAACCGCCTTGAAATGACGGTTGAAGGCAAAATTTCGATGACTTGTGTGGTACTCGATTCGAGAATTTGCCAACCGTTTTCATCATCAAAATCCAATTGCCACGCTTCACGCACCACAAAATTCAAAGTGCGCCAACCATGCAGAAAGACTAACACTGCCAAACAGATTTTAATTATCAACGCCAACGCATTCATAAAACAAGCAAGGACGCTCAAAAAATACACGACGGCTAAAAGCCGAATCAGCCATTTTGATTTGCCGATTTGCCAAGAATAAGCGGACGCAATCATTTACACGTCCCAAGTTGTTGCTGGAAAAGTTGAGCGCGTTGCGCCACTTTGTTGGAGATAGTTAAGAGCCACGGTTTTTGGTTATAGGTTTGTTTTTTAAATCCGCCCAAACCTTCGTGATAAGCGAGATATAAATTACGGGTATCGGTTTTGGCAATGCCGAGTTTTTTATAACTCATTTGCGAATACCAGCCAATGAAATCCGTCGCATCCGCAAAATTATCGCGCTCCGCTGAACCGTTGCCGCTTTTTTGCTGATAGTCTTCCCACGTTTCGTCTTTCGCTTGTGGATAGCCGTAAGCACTGCTGGCACTAAACCACGGAATAAACCCTAACAAGAAGCCGCCCGATGGTTCTGCGTCGGCGACGAAATGGGATTCTTGGTGCATGATTGCCATTTGCACAGGAATCGGAACGCCCCATTTTTTAAACGTAGCGTTGCTGGCGTTATACCAATTGTGTTTTTGTTTAAAAATGGCACACAAATTTTCGGTATTGCGTGGCGTAGTGGGAAGCGTGCTGCAAGCCGTTAAAATTGAAATACTTAAACAAAATCCTAAAATTCGAAGTTTCAAATTGTTCCCTAAATTCAGTTTGAAAAAAGGGGAATTTTACTCGCAACGGGTTAATGACTATTCAAAATATGTCAGATGTCGAAAAATTCTGTGTAAAATCGCAGCGATGTTTTTTAACTTAAATTTTGTGAGACAAATTATTATGCGTAGAGTTATTTTCAATCAAAAAGGGGGCGTTGGAAAATCCACCATCACCTGTAATTTAGCGGCAATTAGCGCGATAGAAGGCAAACGCACGCTGGTTATCGATTTAGACGTGCAAGGCAATTCCACACAATATCTACTTGGTAAAAAAATCACCGACAGTGAAAAAACAATTGTCCATTTTTTCAAAGAAACGTTAAGCGTTTCATTATTTGGTGGAAGTAAAAGCGGTTCAGGTTTAGAAAGTTCGATACACCCCACCCCCTTTCCTAATTTATTTGTATTGCCGTCACATCCAGAACTTGAACCCTTGCAAGGGCGTTTAGAATCCCGTTACAAAATTTTCAAACTGAAAGAAGCGTTAGAAAAATTAGACGGTTTCGATGAAATTTATATGGATACGCCGCCGATTTTGAATTTTTACAGTCAATCTGCGTTAATCGCAGCAGATAGATGTTTGATTCCATTTGATTGCGATACCTTTGCCCGTGACGCGCTTTATTTGTTGATGCAAACCTTAACCGAAGTGAAAGCCGACCATAATCCATCGTTAGCCATTGAAGGTATCGTCGTCAATCAATTCCAAAAACAAGCGAATTTGCCGCGCCAATTAGTAAACGAATTGATTGCCGAAGGCTTGCCTGTTCTGGCTTCAATGCTTTCAACTTCGGTAAAAGTCCGCGAATCGCATTCACAATCGCAACCATTGATTCATTACGTTCCGACTCACAAATTAACCGACGAGTTCCGTGCGCTTCATGCTGAAATTCACAACCGTTAAATCCTATTGGTTGCCGATTCTGTCAGGTATTTTTATTGGCACCAGTTACATTCCATTTCCGCCGTGGGCAGCATTATTTGGCTTTGTGCCATTGTGGATTTTTTGGCAACGGCAAACGAAATTGAAGTCCGTTATTTTTGGCGGCATGACTACGGCGTTTGTTTTTACGCTGATTGGCTTTAATTGGATGACGTATTTGCTGCATGAATTCGCTAATTTGCCTTGGACATTAGCAGTTGTCGGTATGATTTTGTACGCGCTATTTGCTCATACGTTCGTCGCCATTGCTGGTGCAGTGTGGTTTTTGATTAAACGAAAATTTGTGTGTTCGCCTGCTTTATCGTTAGGTTTATTGGCAATAATTACGATTTTAAACGAGGCGTATTCGTTCACCTTGTTTGATTGGAATTTTGGTTATTCGTGGTTTGGCGCGGGAATTCCATTTTATCAATTGGCGGAACTGGTGGGTTTTAGTGGTTTGAGCGCGATAACGTTGGCGTTTAATTTACCGTTGTATTTGGCTTGGCAATGGCGAACTGAAACGCGCGGCAAAATCCTTTTGATTTCAGTCGCTGGCGTTTTTGCATTTTTGAATGTTGGCGGATTGGCATTAGAAGCGCGTTTGCCAAAAAACGATGCTGAATTTAACGTGTTAATGGTGCAAGGCAATGTCGGCAGCATGGAAAAAATGGCGGCTGAAACGGGCGACGGTTACGGACAAGTGATTTTAAATCGCTATCTTTCGCTTACGCACGAAGCCTTGGAAAAACACAAAGACCAAAAAATCGATTTTGTATTTTGGGCAGAAACGGCATTTCCCACTTTTTTGGGCGAAAATTTAACACCGCAAAATGATTACACGCGCCAGTTACAAGAATTTTTACAACAACACAACGTGCCTTTAGTAACGGGTGCGTACAGCGTGAAATTTCCTGAAAGATTACTGACGAATTCGCTGTTTTTATTAAATGAACACGGAGAAATTTTGCCACCGCATTACAGCAAAACGATTTTGCTCGCCTTTGGTGAGTACATTCCGTTTGAAGAATTTTTTCCGCAAATTCGAAATTTTCTGCCACCGATTGGACATTTTGCACGCGGCGATGGCGCGACGGCATTGTTTAATTTAAACGGTTTAAAAATGGCACCACAAATTTGTTACGAAGGTTTATTTGCTTATTTTTCGCGGGATTTAGCAAATTTGGGTGCCGATATTATTGTGAATGTCACGAATGATTCGTGGTACGGAACATGGCAACAACCGTATCAACATTTTTATATGACGTTGGCGCGAGGCGTAGAATTTCGCCGCCCTGTTTTGCGTGTCACCAATACGGGAATTTCCTCAGTCAGTTTAGCGTCTGGGAAAATTTTACAACGTTCGCCAATACATGAAATGTGGGCGGATGTTTATCCCGTGCCGTACTTGAAAAATCCGCCGCCGACGTTTTATCAACAATGGTTTTATTTGTTGCCGCTTTTATTGTGGTTGTGTTTTTTCAGCTCAATCATTTTGGCGTGGCGCAATCGTAAGCATTCAACTCCGCCAACGTATTGATATTTTCAAAGCCCCGCGCGTTTTCACCAAAATCCACAAAGTGCGTTTGATGTGATTCAAACCATAAACGCACTTTGTGATTTCCTGCCGCTAAATAGGTTTCTAAACTCGCTTGCAAACTCGTTTTCACCACCAAAAAAACCGAATGAATTTGCTCGCCTGTTCGCGCCACAGTAATTTCCGCGCCACTTTTTTCATGTTCCGAAAGTAAATGCTGTAATTGCGCTGTCGAAATAAAGGGCGCGTCACATGGTACAACCAGCAACACCGCCGCATTTGAATAAGTCATTGCCGCTAAAATTCCCGCCAATGCGCCCGAAAAATCTTGTATTAAATCTGAAATCACTGGCACACCAAAATTTTCATACGCGGTTAAATTTTGATTCGCGTTAATAATCAACTCGTCCACAATCGGACGCAGCGCGTTAAACGAATAGGAAATTAAAATTTGTCCTCGAAAAAGTTGTAAGCCTTTATCTTGAAAATTCATGCGACGCGCCTGTCCGCCCGCGAGAATCACGCCCGTTACTTTTGTTTGCAATGCCATAATGTTAATCTGTAACCCTTATTTTTACTTGAATTGAAGAAGAAAACTGAACATGGAAAAAACATTCAAAACGCTATTTTTAACCGCTTCACTTTCGTTAATTATTGCAGGCTGTGCAACAAATCCTGAAAAAGAAATTGCAGCGACCGCTACGCCAACTATTTTGGCTAACGATTATCCAACCCGTGACCGCGTGGAATACGTTTTAAATTGTGTCGCACAACACGGCGGCTTGAGTTATATCAATCAATATGCGTGCGGTTGCAAGCTGGACAAAATCGCTGAAAAACTCAGTTTCAATGATTTCGAAGCGGCAAAAACTTTTTCATATCTCAAATCAATGGCGGGTGATGCTGGCAACATGGCGCGAGACCCGAAACAAAGTAAAGATTTACGGAAACTATTAAAAGAAGCTGAAGAATCTGCTGAAAAAAGCTGTTTTGT
>CAZLGN010000103.1:0-1856 GCA_964558865.1 uncultured Methylomagnum sp. | reverse complement strand
CCCTTGAAAAAAAACGATAGCCCTTCTGTTGTTCCTACTGAAATCAATAATTTTTCGAGTTATGTCGTTGGCATCGGAGCTTCTGCTGGCGGTTTAGATGCGTTAGAAAAATTCTTTGATTTTTGCCCTGTCGATACAGGCGCAACCTTTGTTGTGATTCAGCATTTATCGCCTGACCACAAAAGCATGATGAGTAATTTACTCGCCCGTCACACGACAATGCCAGTTTGCATGGTCGAACAAAACACCACGATTGAACCGAATAATGTGTATTTAATTCCGCCTGGTTCCATCATGCACATGGGCAAAGGTTTTTTGCATTTAACGCCAAAAAATCCACGCGGTTTAACGTTACCAATTGATATATTTTTCACGTCATTGGCTGAAAGTTACGGCAATCATGCGATTGGCATCGTTTTATCAGGCACTGGTTCAGACGGTACGCGCGGCGCGTCAGCGATAAATTCAATGGGCGGATTTTTACTCGCGCAAGAACCCAGCACCGCAGGATTTGATGGAATGCCAAAAAGTTTCATCAACACAGGTTTAATTGATGCGATTTTGCCGCCCGAAGAATTAGCGACTCGCGTTTTAGCGCACATCAATCATTTATCGTCAAATGAACCCGAAATTTACGTCGAAAGTGATTCATTTATTCCACGCCTCGCGCTCTCGCACGAAGAAGCCTTTAACGCGATTATGGTGTTATTGCTGCAAATTAGCGGCATTGATTTCAAAGATTACAAACCGTCCACGATTATGCGCCGTTTGGAACGTCGAATGCAGGTGCGGCGCGTTTCAACGCTCGAAGATTATTTAAAATTACTTGAAACCGAAAACAGCGAAATTTTAACGTTGCGGCAAGAATTTTTAATTTCTGTGACCAGTTTTTTTCGTGACGGCGAACCGTTTAAAACGCTCACGGAATCGGCGATTACTGAAATTGTAGCGAATAAAAATAACGGCGATATTGTCCGAATTTGGACAGCGGGTTGTTCAACAGGCGAAGAACCTTATTCGCTTGGAATGCTGTTTATTGAAGAATTTGAACGCCAAAAACGTTGGTTGACGCTCAAAATTTTTGCCACAGACGTAAATCAACAAAATGTCGAATTTTCAGCAATTGGCAGTTACACCGAATCGATTGCCGCTGAAGTGAGTCCTGCCCGTTTAGAGCGTTTTTTTGACGTGAAAGGCTCGAATTTTGTGGTGAAAAACGATTTACGCCAGTGCATTATTTTTGCACGTCATAATTTACTTAGCGACCCGCCATTTACCAAAATGGATTTGGTGGTTTGTCGAAACACACTGATTTATTTTAAAAATCCCGCACAAGAACGCGCCTTGCGCCGTTTGCAATACGCGGTAAATCCGCAAGGTTTTTTATTTTTAGGCTCAAGTGAATCGCTTTCTGCGGCAAATGAAGGTTTTAAAACCATCAACGCGAAACACAAATTGTTTAAACGCATTACCTCCGTAACGCCCGTTCCTTACGATATGTTGCAAAACGTTTCTACCGCTTATCAAATAGGGCGACATTCTGCCTCGTCGATGTTAGTGGCGCAAAAAGCCAAAAGTGTTGACGGTAATGCAATTGATAGCGCGATAAGTTTGATGCTCAACAATTACGCGCCACCTGCTTTAATTGTGAACGGCAATCACGAAATTCTGCATTTCTTTGGCGACGTGCAACCGTATTTATCGTTTCGAGAAGGCAGCGCGAGTTTGCAAATTGGGCGCGTGTTGCCGCAACGTTTAATTCCGATTGCTTCCGCGCTTCTTTATAAAGCCACGAAAGGCACCGAAACGCTGATTTCAGATTTAATTCAATTCAAACAAGCCGACGATTCAATAAA
>CAZLGN010000102.1:0-7293 GCA_964558865.1 uncultured Methylomagnum sp. | reverse complement strand
AATTAAATGTCACCAGCATTTTCGTAACGCACGACCAAGAAGAAGCGATGGAAGTGGCTAGTCAAGTCGTTGTTTTAAATAAAGGACGCATTGAACAACAAGGTTCACCAGCAGATATTTATGATTATCCAGCGAATGCGTTTGTATCGAAATTTATTGGTCAAACTAACGAATTTCAACTTTCACATTTTTCTACGGATTGGTTTGAAAAAGTAGGCTTGCCCATTTCAGAAGAAATTACAAATAATTCTATCGCTCACGTTCGTCCGCACGATATTGAGATTACTAAAACGACAAACGACACACCTGTCACGCTCAAAGATTGGCAACATTTAGGCGCGTTAATTCGGATTGAATTGACCAAGATTTTACCAAATGGCAATCAAAAAGCCGTTTTTGCTGAAATGCCAAATGAACAATTTAAACGTTTGCAACTGAATCGCGGTGATAAAGTGGATTTGAAAATTCGTCATGCCCATTGGTTTCATTGATTATGAATTTAAGTCAAATTGAACTCTTGCGAATTTTGCAGGAAACGAATTTTAGTTTGTCGCAAGCGGCTGAAAAAATGCACATTGTGCAATCCGCCGTCAGTCGGCAATTGCAATTATTTGAAGCTGAAATCGGTTCACCGTTATTTGAACGTCACGGCAAAAAATTAATTGCGATGACTCCGTTAGGGCTGCGAATTCTTGACGAAGTGAATGTGATCAACCAAGCAAAATCAAACATTCAAGCGTTAGCGGCAGATTATCTTGATAGCAGTCACGGCGTGTTACATATCGCGACGACGCATACGCAAGCGAAGTATTTTTTGCCGAAACCGATTTTGCGTTTTCGTGAAAAATATCCAGGTGTGCGAATTTATATGGATGAAGCGTCACCCGAACAATTGATAAACAAATTGCATACAGGCAAAGCTGATATTGCGATTTGCACAGAGAAAGTTGCCGACGATTTGTATTTAGCCGTTAAACCTTGCTACGAATGGCATCACGCGGCGATTATGCCAAAAAATCATCCGCTTTCTGAGGGTGATATTACGTTGGCGCGTTTGGCTGAATTTCCGATTTTGACATACAGTTTTGGCTTTACAGGGCGTTCAAATATCGAAACTGCATTTAAAAATTCAGCAAGTGAACTCGATATTATTTTATCGGCCGCAGATACAGATGTAATTAAAAGCTACGTTCGATTAGGTTTAGGTGTTGGTATTATTGCTGGAATGGCTTATGACGAAAAAATTGATACAGATTTAACGGCTCGTGATTTATCGCATTTAATTCCGAGTTCAAAAACAAAAATCGCTTATTTGAAAAATAACTATTTGCCGCTTTATGGACAGCATTTTATTGATGAGTTGGTTTTGGCGGCAGAGGAAATGCGGTTTTAACAATTCGTTGGAATTCTCGACTACACCGCTGCAATAGACATAAACGATAACGCTTTTTGCTAAAAAAGTTGAGCATCGCGTAATATAAGGCTTTGATTGAAAAAAATGGAATCAGTTTTGAAAAAATGCGAGTAATTAAATTAGGTGGCAGTTTGCTTGAAAACGGACAGATGTTTGATTGTCTGGAACGTATCGTAACAACAAACAAACAAACCGTTGTGGTGTGTGGTGGTGGGGATTTTGCTGATTATGTCCGCAAAGCTCAAAAAAAATGGCAATTTGATGATGTTGCCGCGCATGAAATGGCGATTTTAGCGATGCAACAAGTCGCTGTAATGTGTCAAAATTTACAGCCAGAATTTGTAATTGCGTCGTCTGTTTCAGAAATAAAAAACCAGCGGTTCGTGATTTGGTCGCCAAATATCGTTGAGTTGAATGCCGCACAGATTCCCGCAACGTGGGATATCACATCAGACAGTTTAGCTGCGTGGCTTGCTACAAAATTGAACACAGACGCATTGATAATTGTGAAATCTTGTGACGTTGATTCAAAATTAACTATTTCTGAATTAGCAGAACGCGGTATTGTAGACGGTAAATTCAGTGATTTTATCGTCAAAACAACATTTGAATTAAACGTTATTTCAGCAGCGGATTTTCTAAAATGATGAAACAAAATTATTTCATTACAGGTACAGACACAAACGTCGGCAAAACATGGGCAACGCTTGCCTTGATGACATATTTTAAACAGCAAAATTTGTCGGTCGTTGGCATGAAACCCGTGGCTTCGGGTTGTGAAAATATCAATGGTAAATGGCGAAATAGCGATGCTTTAGCGATTCAAAAAATGGGTTCGCAGTTTGTCGAGTATTCACTTTTAAATCCTTACGCTTACGAGTTGCCGATTTCACCGCATTTAGCAGGCAAAGATAATCCTGCGAATTTAGAAACGATTTTTACCCATTTTCAAACGCTGCAAAAACTCGCTGATGTGCTAATTATCGAAGGGGCTGGCGGTTGGTACGCGCCGCTGAATGAATCCAAAACAATTGCAGATTTGGCAAAAAAATTAAACGTGCCGATTATTTTGGTGATTTCGATTAAATTAGGTTGCATCAATCACTCGCTTCTTACGGTTGAAGCGATTAAAAATGCGGGATTAAATTGCATTGGTTGGATAGGCGTTTGCAATCACACAGAATTTAATTGCGTTGATTTAACGTTTGAAAGTCTAATAGACTTGTTGCCTATTCCGATGCTGGCTAAGTTTCCCTTTTTAGAAAACGCCGATTTTGACTATTTAGCGCATCAAATCAAATTCCTTTAATACCACGAGTTTCTTTATGCCAACGAACATTTTTAATGATATTTCTGCTGAACTTCCCAAAGAACTTTTTACCGTTTTACTCGAAAATAAAAATGTGAAAATTGAACGCATTGTGTCAGACGGACATCGCACGCCCGCTGGCGAATGGCACGACCAGCCGCAAAACGAATGGGTGATAGTGTTACAAGGTCAAGCCGTGATTGAATACGACAACACTGAGCCGCATAATTTAAACGTTGGCGATTATTTATTTATTCCTGCTCACACGCGCCACCGTGTTTCGTGGACAACTCAAACCCAAAAAACGGTTTGGTTAGCGGTTCATTGGATTTAGGGTTAAAAACGCTTCCTTAATTCACACAAATCCCGTGGTTACTCTCGCATTCCCAGATAAATCATAGTGTGTCTGCACATTTTTATAGAACAAATTTGTCAGAATATGTTGAACGTCTTGCGCTTGATTATAGCCGTGTTCAAACAATAATTGTCCACTGGAAACTAAGTAATTTTTGGCTTGTTCTGAAATAGAGCGAATATCGTACAGACCATTTTCAGCGGCAATTAACGCGGCGGCGGGTTCAAAACGCACGTCACCTTTCGATAAATGGTCGTCGTCGGCAGGAATGTAAGGCGGATTGCTGACAATTAAATCGAATTGAATTGGCGGAACAGCAGAAAACCAGTCACTCAAAATGAAATCGATATTCTGGCAATCGTGAAAGTGAGCATTTTTTTGAGCGATTTTTAACGCCGCCGAACTGGCATCAACGGCGATAATTTTAGTATTTTGACGTTCAGCGGCAAGAGTTATGGCGATAATTCCTGAACCTGTGCCTAAATCTAAAATGTTGAACGGTGAATTATTGGGGATTTGTGCAAGACAATGTTCGATTAAAATTTCCGTATCGGGACGAGGAATTAACACATCTGGCGAAACAAAAAAATCGCGTGACCAAAATTCGCGTGTCCCCGTCAAATAAGCGATGGGCGTACCGTTTAAACGTTGTGAAACCAATAATTCAAATTGCGCGATAATTTTTGAATCGAGGTTTTTATCATTCCACGCGCGTAAATAACTGCGATTTTTACCTAAAACGAAAGCCAGTAAAACTTCGGTATCTAAGCGCGGCGAATCTGAAATGGTGATTAGATAATTTGTAGCCGTATCGAGGCACTTTTGAATCGTTTTCATCTACGCGCAAATTCTCTAAAAATCAACGTTCTTCGGCGCGTAACGTTAGAATTTCATAGCCGTTTTGTGTAACTAAAATCGTGTGTTCATATTGTGCCGACAAACTGTGGTCTTTCGTGACCGCTGTCCAACCGTCACTGAGTGTTTTGGTATGATGCTTGCCCAAGTTAATCATCGGTTCAATCGTAAGAATCATGCCCGCTTCCAACGATAATCCCTCCCCTGCTTTGCCATAATGTAAAACCTGTGGCTCTTCGTGAAAATCACGACCAATTCCATGTCCGCAAAAATCTTGCACGACCGAATAACGATTTTTTTCTGCATGCTTTTGAATTGCGTTGCCAATATCGCCCAACGTTGTACCAGATTTGATTTGTTCGATACCTAAAAATAACGATTCACGAGTAATATCGCACAATCTTTGTACATGTGGCGCGACTTTTCCAACACAAAACATCATGCTCGTGTCGCCATGAAAACCATCTTTCAAAACGGTGATGTCGATATTGATCATGTCACCCGATTTGAGTTTTTTATCACTCGGAATGCCGTGACAAACTTGGTGATTGATTGAAGTACAAATCGATTTTGGAAAACCGCGATAATCGAGCGGTGATGGAATTGCGTTTTGAACATTGACAATAAAATCGTGGCAAATGTCGTTGAGTTCGTTGGTTGTTATGCCAACAACGACGTGTGGGGCAATCATGTCCAACACATCTGCGGCGAGTCGTCCAACAACGCGCATTTTTGCAATTTCATTTTCGTCTTTGATGATGATACTCATGTTTTATAAAAGTTTCGGTATTTTGATAATGGGGAAAGTAAATAGAATTGAAGGCGATTTTTACAGCGCATATAAAACGTGCGGATGATCGACCAAATCTTGATAAATTGCGTCCAATTGTTTTTTGCTGTGTGCCTCGATAGTGACGGTAATCGACACATAATTTCCATCTTTACTCGGTTTTTTTTTGACTTTGTGATTATGCGTGTCGGGCGCGTGACGACTAACGATTTCCATCACGGTTACATCCAAATCATCGGTAAGTTTTCCCATTGCTTTGATACCGTATTCACACGGAAATTCAAACAAGGTTTCTTCTTTTTCTACGATTTCATCGTTCATTTTGTACTCGCCGCGTAGCTAGTTTTATAGGTTTGCAATAAATTGTTCATTCGGTGCCAAAGTTGTCCAACTTGACCATTTGCAACGGGCTGTCCGTCTAATTCCACGACAGGCAAAATTTCACGGGTTGAACTGGCAAACCAAATTTCGCTCGCGGTTTTCAATGCTTCTAACGAAATGACCTCTTCAGAAACAGGAATGTTATTTGCTGCCGCGAGTTCCAAAATCACGTCGCGCGTAATGCCTGCCAAAATAAAATTACTTTTTGGCGGCGTGATTAAAACGCCGTCAATTACCGCGAAAACATTACTTGCCGAACCTTCAGTGACATAACCTTCGCGCACTAAAATCGCTTCAGCACAATCGTTTTCGACGGCTTGTTGACGCAACAAAATGTTTCCCAATAACGCAATCGCTTTGATATTGCAGGAACTCCAACGGTTATCTTCCAAACTAATCGCTTTTACGCCGTCTTCTTTGCCGTTGAAAGGTGCGATGTCGTTGCACATCATGAAAACTGTCGGTTTTACACCAACTGGAAACGCATGGTCACGTTTTTCAGCTGTGCCGCGTGTGATTTGAAAATAAACGTATTGGTCTTTTGTTGCGTCGATTAGCGGCAACATTATTTCGCGCCATTCGTCGCGTGAATACGGATTTTCAATGCGCGTTAAATTCAAACTGTTTTCAAGGCGTTCCAAATGTGAATCGAACCGAAACAAACTGCCGTGATAAACAGGAATCACTTCGTAAATACCATCACCAAACAA
Source organism: uncultured Methylomagnum sp. (assembly GCA_964558865.1). Classification (GTDB taxonomy): domain Bacteria; phylum Pseudomonadota; class Gammaproteobacteria; order Methylococcales; family Methylomonadaceae; genus UBA10906. Next base: position 1,479 of record CAZLGN010000102.1, on the reverse strand, counting down.
AAAACCTCTGTCCATTACCGAAATATGTGCGTTTTCGGCAGCAATATATTCGCCGTTTAAAAATACTTTTTTATTTTTTGTCATTCGATTTTTCCTTCATCATCAAGATATTGTCGTAAAGCCGTTGGAATATATTGCCCTGTTCGACGGGTTTCAATGCCACCAAATCAGCGGTTGCGACGATGTCATTTTTCAACGTGACTTTTATCGTGCCGAGTTTCATTCCTTCCGTAATTGGCGCAGAGACTTTTTTATCAACCGTCATTTCTGCTTTCAAATCCGCATAATGGCGGCGCGGAATCGTGACGTTCAAATCACGCGCCAAACCAAGCGGCACATTTTGAATTGCGCCTTTCCAAACTCGTGCTTCAGCCAATTGTTTTTTGGCTTCATAAAGTTTGTGACCCTCAAAAAAACGGAAACCATAATTAAGCAAATTTTGATTTTCATTGGCTCGCGCATTTGCACTGCTGGTTCCCATTACCACTGAAATCAAACGCATATTTTCACGCACCGCCGAAGCCACTAAACAATAACCCGCATCATCGGTAAAGCCAGTTTTTACGCCATCCACTGTTTCATCACGCGATAAAAGTTGATTCCGATTGTGTTGGGTAATTTTGTTGTAGGTAAATTCTTTTTGCGAAAACCAACGGTAATAATCAGGAAATTCATCAATAATCGCTTTCGTCACAATCGCTAAATCGCGTGCGCTGGTGTAATGATTTTCAGCAGGAAGTCCGTTGCTGTCTTCAAAATGACTGTTCAACATTCCCAATCGCGCGGCGTGTTGATTCATCATTTCAGCGAAGGTCGATTCGCTGCCAGCAATATGTTCGGCAAGTGCCACAGCGGCATCGTTGCCCGACTGAATTACAATGCCTTTGATTAAATCTTCGATGCTGACTTTGTTATTCACTTCTAAAAACATTCGTGAACCGCCTGTTTGCCAAGCATTTTGGCTGACGGTAGCCAAATCATCGAGTTTCAAATGTCCGCTGCTAATTTCACGAAAAGCGACATAGACCGTCATGATTTTAGTCAAGCTGGCGGGTGCGAGTTTAATATCCGCGTTATTTTCCGCCAAAATTTTTCCCGTGTAATAGTCCATTAAAATGAAACTACTGGCGGCAATTTTTGGTGCAGCGGGCGTAAGAATTTCAGATTCTTCTGCATTGACAAACAATGCGGTCAGTATCAACACAAAAACGAGGGTAAAACGAAAAAAAGATTTGATTGTCATGGGGCTACGGTCAGAAATAAAACAGAATAAGACTTTAGTGGAATTGTACCATGACAGTCGTGGCAATTCTCATTATCACAAAGACAAAAAAGCCCCGATTTTAAAAACACATTCGAGGCTTTTTTGCGGCGTGTTTTAATCAAAATGCACCAATTCATAATCCAAAGACGGCTCACGACCCGCCAATAAATCGGTCAAAAACTTCCAAAACACGTCGGCAGACGGTGGGCATCCTG
>CAZLGN010000101.1:2531-7309 GCA_964558865.1 uncultured Methylomagnum sp. | reverse complement strand
TCGTACAGTCATATCTTGAATCATATCAATGGTCTCTGCTTTATTAGAAAATGTAGCTTTTTGTATTATTCGGCATAAGTCATGATTACTAAAATTGCCAGAACAAAGAATTGAAATCCTGCGTCAATTTGTTAGTGTTTTCATTTTCGTGTTTTCAGTTTAGGTAAGAAAAAATCAAATAAATTGATGACGTTATAATGGCGTTAAATGTTGCGGTCATGCCAAAAACTCTAAATTTAAAATTTTCAACATCTTGACTGACACCCCAAGCGTGAGAAAACCTTCCAATTAACAAAGAAAGACAAAGGAAATGAACCAACAATGCAGGTGCGCCAATTGATTCCGTCATATAAATCAAAATTAAGGCAAGCGGCACATACTCAGCGAAATTAGAATGTACTCGAATTGCGCGAAGTAATTGTTTATTTCCGCCATCACCTAATGCAATTTTAAACTTGCGACGTAATCGCAACGTTAAAATACTGAGAGTTACAAATCCTAATCCTAAAAATGCGGCATAAAATGGTGTAATTAACATATTTTTATCTCGAAAAATTAACCTACCGAGCCTTCCAAACTCAATCCCAATAATGCTTGTGCTTCAACGGCAAATTCCATTGGTAATTCTTTGAAAACTTGCTTACAAAAACCATTCACAATCATCGACACCGCATCTTCGGCAGATAAACCGCGTTGTTGGCAGAAAAATAATTGGTCTTCGCTGATTTTAGAAGTCGTGGCTTCGTGTTCGATTTGTGCCGATGGATTACGCACTTCAACATACGGAAAGGTGTGTGCGCCGCATTTATCGCCAACAAGTAGCGAATCACATTGCGTGTAATTTCTGGCGTTTTCAGCTTTGCTGGAAATTTTGACCAAACCGCGATAAGTGTTTTGCGCTTTGCCAGCCGAAATACCTTTTGAAATGATGGTGCTTTTGGTGTTTTTGCCGACGTGTATCATTTTGGTTCCCGTGTCGGCTTGTTGCAAATTGTTGGTGACGGCGACCGAATAAAATTCGCCGACGGAATTATCGCCTTTCAAAATGCAACTCGGATATTTCCAAGTAATTGCCGAACCCGTTTCAACTTGCGTCCATGACACTTTTGAATTGTCGCCTTTGCAATACGCGCGTTTAGTGACGAAATTATAAATGCCGCCTTTGCCTTCTTTGTCGCCTGGATACCAGTTTTGAACAGTCGAGTATTTAATTTGCGCGTCTTTTAAAATGACTAATTCTACAACGGCGGCGTGGAGTTGGTTTTCATCACGTTGGGGAGCAGAACAATTGTGAACCGCTACGCCTTTGACTAAATAACTATGCGTATTTTCAACTTCAATGTTGAAAACTAAATCTTCAAACGGTTCGTAACTTACTTCATGAATCGGCACGATAAAATAATCGTCGGTTTCTCGCACCATATCCCAAGATTTATCTGCCGTATAACCAACATGATAAAGCGGCTGACGATTGATAATTCGATCAGATTGATTTGAGAATTTTGCTTCACCGCCTGCGCGAGTTTGAATCCACGCAAAAATACCAACGTAATTCAAAAGCATTTGAACTTGCTCGGCTAATTTTTTTGACGCTGTGCAGAAACGAATCATTTTAGAATTGCGACGATTGCAAATGTTGCCATCGCCTTCTAAATAAGCATCCAAGAAAATTTTAATTTGAGCAGGTGGCAAACTCATCAACGCATCGCTCAATGTTTTATTTATTGCACCTTTCCCAACGTGTTCAATAAACCAATCATGATAATGCTCTGAATAAAATGACAAACTCGCGCCATTTCTATCTTCTTGTTCGGTTAAATAAACAGGTCTTCCTGTGACTTTTTCAGTTAATTTTTTAACGTGTTGAACCAATGATTTTTCATGTAAACCAAACGAAAGTTGATTGGTGTATTGTTTATTAGCTTTGTTGAAATACGAACTGCCTTCGGCTAAGTAATAACCTAATAATTCAACCTCTTCGTCCGTAAATTGCGATTCAATTCGATGTGCTAATTTAGACACAAAAATGAAATCGCCAACTTCTAATTCTTTTGCGGCTAACCATTCTGGCGCAGCTTCTAACAATTTTTGCGTTGACACTTCGGGCAACCAATTCGGATTACGCGATGCCCGTTTCACTTGAACAACTTCGCGTTTAATCGCCAAAACGGGATGTTCCGTTGTTAAACGGAAGGTGTTGTGGCGCGAAACTGGACGCACGGTAATCATGTCGCCTTTGTAATTTCTCAGCATCAACGATTTCACTCGTTGCGGGTCGCCATTGTGGTCATAAACCGTGTCGCCCGATTTTAAGGTTTGAATTTCTTGCCAACCTTTTGGCGTTAAAACCTGTTCGTCTGCGGGATGACACCCTTCGAGATAGGAAACATAACTGCCTTCATCAGCAATAATTAACGTCCGTTCAAATTGTCCCGTGTTGCTGGCGTTAATCCGAAAATATGTCGAAAGTTCCATCGGGCAACGCACACCTTTTGGAATATAAACAAATGAGCCATCTGTAAAAACAGCTGAATTTAACGCGGCAAAAAAGTTATCACCCACTGAAACAACAGAACTCAAATACTCTTTCACGAGTTCGGGATGTTCGCGAATCGCTTCCGAAATCGGGCAGAAAATCACGCCAACATCGTGCAATTTTCCTTTGAAAGTTGTCGCAACTGAAACGCTGTCAAAAACCGCATCAACCGCAATTCCCGCAAGTTGTTCTTGCTCGGCAAGCGGAATGCCCAATTTTTTGTAGGCTTCTAAAATTTCAGGATCAATTTCATCTAAACTTTTTGGCGCATTGGCTTTGGATTTTGGCGCGGAATAATAGCTAATGGCTTGATAATCAATCGGGTCGATTTTCAATTGCGCCCAATCTGGCGACGGCATCGTTTGCCAATGACGAAAGGCTTTCAAACGATATTCCAACATGAATTCGGGTTCGCCTTTGACTTTCGATAATTGTGCAATTACGTCTTCATTCAAACCCGCTGCAAACGTGTCTGCTTCAATATCGCTTACAAAACCTTGTTTATAGTCTTGATTTAAAAGGCTGTTAATTTCGTCGTTATTCGCAGACATGAATTTTTCTCGGTAGGTATGTTGGTTGGATTAGCATTTTAGAATGGTTTAATTCTTGAGTAAAGCAAGTGGGTTTTATCGTGCTAGATTAAACGAATTTGTGCCAATTAAAAATGCAAAAAGTCTTAATTTATCTTATTAAAAACTGTTTTGAAGTCTGCCTTAAAAAAGCGGGCTTTATTTTTTTACGATAAACTAACGATATTGTAAAAATGGAATGGTTATGAAAACACTCAACTGCCAAGACGCAGATATTAAATACTGGTTAGCGTTATTACGAATTGAAGGAATCGGTTGTAGAACCTTTGCGACGTTAATTGAAGAACACACGCCAGAAGAAATTTTTGCCGCCGATGAATCTGAATTGTTGGCGTGGGGCATTAAAAAAAACTTAGTTGAAGCAATTATAAATTTTAATTGGGCTGAGGTGGATTACGATTTGCAATGGTTGGCGCAACCAAATAACGATGTTTTAAAAATTACACATTCGCTTTACCCCGACCAACTCAAAGAAATTTATGATCCGCCGCCATTGTTGTTTATTCGCGGTAATTCGCACGTTTTGGCTTATCCGCAAATTGCGATTGTTGGCAGTCGCAATCCTTCTGCGTTAGGTAATAAAACAGCATTTGATTTTGCATTTGAATTGAGCCAATTTGGTTTTGCAATCACCAGCGGTTTAGCGATGGGAATTGATGCAACAGCCCATCAAGGCGCGTTAAGTGCGACAGGTTTTACGATTGCTGTTGCAGGAACAGGTTTAGATCGTGTTTATCCATCTAGTAATCGAGATTTAGCGTTAGAAATTGTAAATACAGGCGTAATGATTTCAGAATTTCCACCAGGAACAACTGCGAAAGGTTCAAATTTTCCACGACGAAATCGAATTATTAGCGGACTTTGCCAAGGTTTATTAGTGGTTGAAGCGGCGCAAAAAAGCGGTTCATTGATTACTGCACGCATGGCGTTAGAACAAAATCGTGAAGTATTTGCGATTCCAGGTTCAATTTATAGCCCACTTTCACGCGGCTGCAACGCAATGATTAAAGAAGGCGCAAAACTTGTCGAATCGCCACAAGATATTATTGAAGAATTAAGCCAATATAAACAACGGATTAGCTTTTTGCGTGCAGAGCCAGAACAATCATTGCTTGACCTTGACCAACAAACATTATTGAATCTAGTCATGTTTAGCCCTACTTCGATTGATGATTTGGTTGAAAGTTCGGCAAAATCCGTGGAAAGCATTGCCGCGCAATTAATGATGTTGGAATTGCAAGGTTATATTGAATCAACAGCAGGCGGTTGCTATATCCGCGTAAAATAATCTGGAATTATGAAAGAAAATATATTTGATGTTTTGATGTACCTTTTCGACAATTACATGGACGAAAACAGCGAAATTCCACCCGATAATGAAATAGTAAAAACCGAATTATTAGAAGCAGGTTTTGAACATAAAGATGTCGCAAAAGCCTTTGATTGGTTGGAATCGTTAGCGATTGAAGATTTAGACATCGCCGCACAAGCGACATCATCATTTCGTATTTTTAGTCCATTTGAAAAAGAGCGTTTAGATACGGAATGCCAAGATTTAATCATGACATTGGAACGCACTGGGATTTTAAATTCAGTGAATCGTGAATTGGTTTTAGATCGTGCAATTGCATTAGAAGAAGCGTTGAGCATCG
>CAZLGN010000101.1:0-2521 GCA_964558865.1 uncultured Methylomagnum sp. | reverse complement strand
TTTATCAAACGGAATAGATTAAATGAGTAAAAACCTCGTCATTGTTGAATCCCCCGCCAAAGCCAAAACCATTGAAAAATATCTCGGCAAAGATTTTCATGTTCTCGCATCTTATGGACACGTTCGCGATTTAGTCCCCAAAGAAGGTGCGGTTGATACACAAAATGATTTCGCTATGAAATATGAAATCGTTGAGCGAAATCAACGGCACATTCAAGCAATTACCAAAGCATTAAAAGGCGCAGATACACTTTATTTAGCGACAGATCCAGACCGTGAAGGTGAAGCAATTTCGTGGCATTTATTAGAGTTATTAAACGAAAAAAACTTACTAAAAAATAAAACCGTTCATCGCGTTGCGTTTCATGAAATAACAAAAAAAGCAGTGACCGAAGCGATTGCAGAACCGTCAGAACTCAATTACAACATGGTTCACGCACAACAAGCGCGTCGAGCGTTAGATTATTTAGTGGGTTTTAAATTATCACCATTATTGTGGAAAAAAATTCGGCGTGGATTATCGGCGGGGCGCGTTCAAAGTCCTGCTTTACGTTTAATTGTTGAACGTGAATTAGAAATTGAAGCCTTTCAAAGCCGCGAATACTGGTCAGTCGATGCGTCAGTTTTTGCACTCGAACAAGCATTTAAAGCGAAACTCACGCATTTTGATGGCAATAAAATTACACAATTCAGTATTAATAACGCTGATTTAGCCAATAATACGCAACAGCGTTTACTCGATGAAGCGAACGGAAAATTAACCGTTGCGAAACTCGAAAAGAAACAGCGCAAAAGTAATCCCGCAGCACCTTTTATAACATCTACGTTGCAACAAGAAGCAGCGCGGAAATTAGGGTTCACAACCAAACGAACGATGACTGTCGCGCAACAACTTTATGAAGGTATCGACATCGGTGGTGAAACCGCTGGTTTGATTACTTATATGCGAACAGATTCGGTCAATCTATCAAAAGATGCTGTTGAAGACATTCGTGCTTTAATCGCTGAAACGTATGGCGCGGAAAATGTGCCAAAAGACCCTGTTGTTTATAAAACCAAATCTAAAAATGCTCAAGAAGCCCATGAAGCGGTGCGTCCAACTTTAGCGCGAAATTTGCCGAGTCAAATTCAAAAGTTTTTAACCGCTGAACAATTCAAACTTTATGAATTGATTTGGAAACGCACGATTGCTTGCCAAATGATTCACGCGACTTTAAACAGCGTTGCCATTGATTTGAGTTGTGCAAATAACAAACACGTTTTTCGCGCCACAGGTTCATCGGTTGCAAATCCTGGTTTTATGGCGGTTTATCTCGAAGGCAAAGACGATTCCAAAGATGGCGACGACAAAGAAAATTTTTTACCTGCATTGAAAGAAGGCGACACAGTTCAATTAAACGACGTTTTAATTGCTCAACATTTCACCGAACCGCCACCACGTTACGGCGAAGCCAGTTTGGTAAAAGCATTGGAAGAACATGGTATTGGTCGCCCTTCAACGTATGCGTCAATTATTTCAACTTTGCAAAATCGCGAGTACGTCACGCTTGAAACAAAACGTTTTTACCCGACAGACGTGGGGCGAATTGTGAATAAGTTTTTAACCGAACATTTCACAAAATATGTTGATTACGGTTTCACTGCGAATTTAGAAGATGATTTAGACGCGGTGGCGCGAGGCGAAAAAGAATGGATTCCGTTGTTACATACTTTTTGGAAACCGTTTGGTGAATTAGTCATAGAAAAAGAAGCGTCTGTTCAACGCAAAGATGTTACGCAAGAAGCCATTGATGAACTTTGCCCAGAATGTAACAAAGCGTTATCCATTCGGTTAGGGCGAAATGGACGTTTTATTGGCTGTACTGATTACCCAACGTGTAATTACACCCGAAACTTAACAGATTCGGCATCTATTGAGCCTGAAATTGTTGAAGGACGCGAATGCCCAGAATGTAAATCGGCATTAGTTTATAAAACAGGACGCTACGGAAAATTTATTGGTTGTACGGGTTATCCCGATTGTCGTTATATTGAACCGATTGAGAAACCGCTTGATACAGGTGTACGTTGTCCACAATGTGATAAAGGGCAAATTTTCAAACGCAAAGCGCGTAGTGGAAAGATTTTTTATTCATGTGAAAATTATCCGACTTGTGATTTTGCTTTGTGGAATGCACCGCTTAACGAACCGTGTCCCAAATGCAATAACGTGTTATTAACACTCAAGGAAAGCAAAAAACATGGCGTTCAAAAAGTGTGTCCGCAGAAGGGTTGTGATTTTGTAGAAAGTGTTGAAACGGATATGGAAGAATAAATAGTTTGTGAAGCAATCACGGAACGATGCCGTGATTGCTTAATTTGGACAATTAACCCGCTTTTAATTTTGCAACTAATTGGTTAATCAAATTATCAGGTTTGAATGGTTTAACAATGTAAGACGTGATGCCAACAGAAATAGCTTCTTTCACTTTTTCGCCTTCTGAAGATGAAGTCAACATAATCCAAGGTGGCGTTGCTAATT